>JAGQSE010000450.1:7284-8654 GCA_020439725.1 Acidobacteriota bacterium | reverse complement strand
CTTGGACGCGCGTCCAAAAACCTTGGACGGGTTGGACGCGCCGGGCGGAACTGGACGGTTCGAAGTGCTCGCCAAGGGATCCTCCGGGATCAGCGACCGGGTAGCAGGATGCCCATCTGCTTGATGCGCAGGTACATCGTGCTGCGGGGCAGGCCGAGCCGCTTCGCAGCGCGGCCGACGTGCCAGTTCTCCGCCCGCAGGGCGTCCTCGAGCTTGAGGCGCCGAGCCGCGGCGTTGCCGTTGGTGGTGGCGGAGCCGTCCTGGGACGGCGGCGTCCGCACGGGGTCGAAACGGAGGTCCGCCGGTTGGATCCGATGGTCCTCGGCGAAGAGCGCCGCCCGCTCGAGGACGTTGCGCAGCTCGCGGACGTTGCCCGGCCAGCTGTGACCCTGGAGCGCTTCGAGAGCCGCCGGTGTCAGGTGGAGCTGCGGCCGCCCCATGTCGCCGGCGACGCGCGCCATCAGGAACGACGCCAGGTCCGGGATGTCCTCGGGCCGGTCGCGAAGTGGCGGCATCACCAGCTGAAAGGTGCTGACTCGGAAGAAGAGGTCGTCGCGGAAGGCGCGCTCTTCGATGCGCCGCCGGAGATCGCGGTGCGTGGCGACGATCAGGCGGACGTCGACGGTGCGCTCGTTGACCTCGCCCAGCCGTCGGAAGCGCTTCTCCTCGATGACCTTGAGCAGCTTGGGTTGGATCTGTGGGTCGAGGTCTCCGATCTCGTCGAGGAAGAGGGTGCCGCCGTGGGCGGCCTCGATGAGCCCGGGTTTGTTGCTGACGGCTCCCGAGAAGGCGCCCCGGGCATAGCCGAAGAGCTCGCTTTCGAGGAGCTCGCGGCTCAGCGCCGCGCAGTTGAGATCGACGAAGGCCTCGCCCTGACGCGGGCCGTGCTCGTGCAGCCAGCGGGCCAGCGTGCCCTTGCCCGACCCCGTCGCACCGAGCACCAGCACCGGGCTGTCGACGCTCGCGATGCGCGTCGCCCGTTCCCGCAGGTCGGCGATGGCGCGGCTGCTACCGGTGAAGGGATCGAGGACGCGTCGCCGATCGGCGCTGCGCTGGGCACGCTCGAGCCGCTGGCGACGGCGTCCTTCGAGGGCCCGGTCGAGAACCAGCTTGAGCGCCGCCCCCTCCACCGGCTTGGTGAGGAAATGGACCGCGCCGGCCTGCAGCGCCTGGACGGCGAGCTCGATGGAACCGTGGCCGGTGAGCACGACCACCGGAATCTCGAGCCCCGCCTCGTCGAGCTTGCGAAGCAACGACAGGGCGTCGCCGTCGGGCAGGTTGTAGTCCACGACGGCGACGTCGGCGGCGGTGGTGGCCATCAGGGCGAGCGCCGAGGCGCAGTCCGTCGCCCCTTGCACCCGGAAACGCAA
>JAGQSE010000450.1:0-7213 GCA_020439725.1 Acidobacteriota bacterium | reverse complement strand
GCGTCTCCTGGTCCCTAGGCTATCGCGAGCCGGCATGCCGCGGCCGATCCTTTCCTCGGCGGATTGTTCCCAGCCGCTCATGGCTTGCGGCGGGCATGAGCTTTTGGTACTTTGCTGAGCGCTCAAACGGTCCGTCGCCATCCGAGGAACTCGGCGCCGTCGAGGAGGCTTTTCCCCGACCGCAAACGGGTGGATGTGACGGACTATAGTTCAATCTTTTCTCAAAGAATGGAGGAGCCATGATCCCGCGACGTGCCCTCGGATGGGTTTGCTGCCTGGCCCTGGTGCTGGCGGCCATGCCGGCGAGCGCGACCACCGGTGTCGCTTTCGTCCACGGCACCGGTCACCAGACCAACGCCTTGAACGACTATTGGACCGCGGAGATGGTCAACTCGGTGCGCCAAGGGTTGTCCAACCAGGCCAACTACACGGTCATCAACTGCGACTTCGAGCAGTACATGTGGGACTCCGCCGCCGCCGGATGTCTCGCCGGCCAGCTCTACAGCTTCATCACCTCGAAGGGGATCAACGACCTGGTGGTGATCACCCATTCGAACGGCGGCAACGTGATGCGCTGGATCCTCTCCAACCCGACCTGGGACAGCCGCTATCCGACGATCATCAACAGCATTCGCTGGGTCAACGCGCTGGCGCCGTCGAGCGCCGGCACGCCGCTGGCCGACGCGGTGATGAACGGCAACGTGTTCGAGGCGGCGGTGGGCTGGCTTCTGGGCTACCAGAATGACGCGGTGCGGATGCAGCAGACCAGCTGGATGGCCTACTACAACTCCTCGTGGCTTTACGGCACCAGCGGTCGCCCCGCGCTGCCCAAGGGCTTCTGGGACGTGGTCGGTACCGACGTCGAGACGGCGATCTGGGACCCCGACAGCTATTGCGGCGGCTACACCCTCAACCTCGGCCTCGAGGTCACCCAGGCCTGGCTGTCGAGCTGCTCCGACGGCTTCCTCGATTGCTCGAGCCAGGCCGCCGCGGGCTCGGTGTGGTTCTATGACACCTCCTACACGGCCGGTGGTGAGCCGCTGTGCCACAACCAGAGCCGCCGCAAGTGCTTCAACCTCGATGTCATCCTGCGCAACGACCTGTGATGGGGGAGACCAGAACCATGAACACACATCGATTCGTTTCGCCCATCCTCGCCCTCGCCCTCGCCGTGTCCATCGGAGCCCCGGTGGCGCTGGCACAACCCTCGACCGCCGGTCAGGGCCCGTCCCTCGTCGCCGCGCCCGGTGACCTGGTTCCCGACGCCCTGCTGCCGGCGCGTCTGCCGAGCGGGCTCGACCTGTCCCACGACGCGGTCTCCTTCAGCTGGAAGCTGCCCGCCGACCAGGCGCTCACGACCTCCAAGCCCTACACCGCCTCGAGCCGGGAGTATTGGCGTGCGGTGACCGCCGCCGAGCTCGCCGCCGGGGTGCCGTTGCCGACGGTGAGCGCCGGTGCCCTGGTGCGCCTCCAGCCGGCCACGGCCGGGATCGGCAAGCCCATCGATCCGAACCAGCTGGTGGTCGAGAAAGACGGTGCCGCGCTCACCGAGGGGGCGGCGATGCAGCTCCTGGTGACGCCGGAGCAGCTCGCCGCGGCGGATGTGCCGTTTCCGGAAGGGACGACCGCGTTCCGGCTGCGCGAGGAGCTCGGTGCCGGTACCTTCACCTTGCGCGCGCCCAAGGCCACCGGGTCCGAGGGCTTCGTGATCCATGTTTTCGAGCCCGCCAGCAAGGTCTCGGCGGAGCTCGGTGCGGACCGCATCGAGTACCTCCATGGCGACACCCTCGTGGCTCATCTGAGCCTCACCGACGGCGTTTCGAGCCTTGCCGTCGATGCGGTCCAGGGCGTCGTGACCTCGCCGGCGGGGCGGATTTTCCCCGTGACCTTCGTACCGGCGGCCGGTGGCGGCCGTGTCGCCGAGCTCGGCCTCGACGGCCTCGAGCCCGCCAGCCAGGGGCTGTGGGAGATCCAGGCCCAGCTGGTCGGTGAGGTCGGCGGGCAGCTCGTCGAGCGCGCCGTCCGCACTGCCTTCGCCGTCGCCGTCCCCACCGCGCGCTTCACCGGCGCGGTCGAGGTCGGCGGTAAGAGCGGTCAGGGCTTCCGCACGGTGACCGCCGAGCTGCCCGTCGAGACCGCGGCGCCCGGGCGCTACGAGGTCCGCGGGACGCTTTACGGCACCGACGCGGCGGGCCAGCTGCTGCCCATGGCCCAGGCGTCCTCCGCCGACTGGCTCGAAGCCGGCGGCGGCGTCCTCAAGCTGCGCTTCCACCGCAAGGTCTTCGAGGGCAGCGACCTCGGCGCCCCCTTCGCGGTGCGTGACCTGCGGCTGGTCGATCAGGGACGCATGGGCCTCGTCGAGCGTCTCGCCGACGGTTTCGTGATCGCTCCCTGAGCCGGGCCCGATCCCGCGTTTCACCGAGCCCCGGGGCGACCGCGCCTCGGGGCTCTTGCGTTGTAAAGGCCCGCGAGAGGAAGTCCGGTGAGCCGTGCCGCCGCCTGGGATACCATCAGCGCCGCGCCGCCGGGGGAGGAGCCCCGGGGACCGGTGCCGCGAACTCCGAACGCCGCAACGCCATGCCTTCGCCGACCTCAGGATCCGATCGACCGGCGCCCGCACCGAGCTTGTCGGTGATCGTCCCCGTGTACAACGAGGAGCTCCGCCTGGCGGGGCCCCTCGAAGAGCTGTACCGGCTGGTGACGGCGGCCGCCGGCTCGACCGAGCTGATCTTCGTCGATGACGGCAGCCGCGACGCCACCGCCGCGCGTCTCGAGGATTTCGTCGAGCGTTGCCGCCCGGCACCGGTGCGGCTGCTCCGGCTGCCGGAAAACCGGGGCAAGGGGGCCGCGGTGCGTACCGGCATGCTCGCGGCGGTGGGGGAGGAGGTGCTGTTTACCGACCTCGACCTGTCGACCCCCCTCGCCGATCTGGCCACCCTCCGCGAGCACCGCGGCGCCGCCGGCGTCGCCATCGGCTCGCGGGCGGTTCCGGGAGCGCGCATCCTGCGCTCGCAGCCCGCCTATCGCTCGCTGGGCGGCAAGGCGGTCAATCTCTTCGTCCAGCTGCTGGCGGTCCCCGGCATCCACGACACCCAGTGCGGCTTCAAGCTCTTTCGGCGCGAGGCGGCCCACGAGGTCTTCCGGCGCACCACCCTCGATGGTTTCTCCTTCGACATCGAGGCCCTGTTCATCGCCCGGCGACTGGGCTTCACCATCGCCGAGGTGCCGGTGACCTGGACCGACGTGGCGGGCTCGAAGGTCTCTCCGCTCAAGGACGGCTTGCGCTTGCTCGCCGATCTGCTGCGGATCCGCTGGCGGGCGCTCCGCGGTCGTTACCGCTAGCGAGCCAGGGCCGCCGATCGGACCGCTCACGCAGGAGTCGGCAAGTCCCGGTGGGTGACGAACCGTCGCCGCTCGCCGGTCCGCGGGTCGTCGAAGGCGAGACGTCGGGCGAGCAGCGCCAGAGGACGCGAGAAGTCGTCGGGGGCTTCGGGCGCGAGCTCGGGGTAAAGACGGTCCCCTTCGATCGCGAAGCCGAGCCCCGCCATATGCAGGCGGAGCTGGTGCTTCTTGCCGGTCTCCGGGAAGAGGTCGAAGGAACCGTAGCGGTCACCGAGGGATGCGAGGACCACGCGGGTGGTGGCATTGGGCGGCCCTGGAGCCTCGCGCATTCGAAAGAACGGCGATCCGGCGACGATCCGGCTTCGGCACCACCATTCGCGCTCTCGCGGCGCCGCGGTCACCCGCGCCAGGGCCTGGTAGCCGCGCTCCACCGCACTGTCCTCGAAGAGCCGATGGTAGAGCGGCCGGGTTTCAGCGTTGGTCGAGAACAGCACCAGCCCCGAGGTGTCACGGTCGAGACGGTGCAGCGGGGCCAAGGCCTCGATCCCCGTCGCCCGGCGGAGCCGGTGGAGGAGACATTCGTTGACCCAGCGACCGGCGGGATGGACCGGCAGGAACGGCGGCTTGTCGGCCACCAGCAGGTGGTCGTCGGCGAAGAGGATCTCCTCGGCGAAGGGGATCACGGGCTCGGCCTCGACCTCGCGGAAGTAGAAGATCCTGGCACCGGGCCGGCAGAGAGCCTCCGGCCGGACCGCCGAGCCGTCCTCCCAGGACACCTTGTCCTCGGCCATCCGGCGTCGCCAGACCACCGTTTCGATGCGCGGGAATCGCTCCGCGAGAAAGTCGAGGACGTGCATCCCGGCAGCGCTCTCAGGCAGCGTGACGATCGATGGGCTGGGCGCGATGCTCATCGAGGAAGAGTATGCTCCCTGATCGCTCGTTGGCTTCGACCGGCCAGAACGTGGCGGGCAGAGCGTGTCACCGAAACCGTCCGCCGACGATCCCCGTAGACCCTCGCTGGCAGCTGGCTAGGGATTCGGGAACGCGGCACCGCAGCCGTCGGCCCCGTTTCGCCCGCTGCCAGGAGAACCCACCATGAGCCCATCCGCCGAACACGCGATCGCCTGGATCTGGGGCGCCGTCGCGCTCTACTGGCTGTGGAGCAGCCGCAACGCCAAGCAGAGCGTCCGTACCGAGCCGCCCTTGACCCGTCTCGTGTTCTATTGGCTGCCCTTCGGGTTGGCGTTTCACCTGCTCGGTTCCGGGAAGCGCTTCGCCGGTACCTTGCTCGGGACGCGGTTCGTTCCCGACACGGTGACCTTCGAGGGGCTGGGACTGGTGTTGGCGGTCGCCGGCGCCTTCCTGGCCTGCTGGGCCCGCTTCATCCTCGGCCGCAACTGGAGCAGCGTGGTCCAGATCAAGGACGACCACGAGCTCATCGAGCACGGCCCCTATCGCTACGTCCGGCACCCGATCTACACCGGCCTGCTCCTCGTCTTCCTCGGTCATGCCGTCCTGGTCGGTGAGCTGCGCGGCCTCCTCGCCGTGGCCATCATCCTCGCCTCCTTCTGGCGCAAGCTCCGCCAGGAGGAGCGCTGGCTCACCGAGCACTTCGGCGAGCCCTACCGGGACTACGTCAAGCGCACCCGGGCGCTGGTGCCTGGAGTGCTCTGAGCGCCGGCGCCCAAGCCCCGACCCCGGGAGCGCGGCCCTTCTATTGGCCGGCCGTGCATTGGCCGGCCGTGCATTGACCGGCAACTGCACACCCACTAAGCTGTCGGAAACTTAGTCACACCGAAGTTCCGGCCGAGCTGGAACGCCGTGGACTGAACCGTCCGCCTCACCCGAGGCGGGCGTGCCGGGTGCGCTGGTGTCCCGAGCCCTCCTCCGCGCCCGGTGTCCCGAGGCCTCCTGCCGGAACGACCGCCCATGGCGGGTGGTCGGAGCCGGAGGCGGTGCGGTTGTGATCTCGACGAGGAGGGCGCCGATGTTTCGATTTCAGACGATCCACCACCGACCGACGTTGAACTCTGCGGTGGCCGGGGCGCTGGTCCTGGCGCTGGCGGGCGGTTGTTGTCCACCGGCGCCGGACGACACCGGGCCGGCGGAGCCGCCGACCACGAGCGACGTGATCGGCCGCCAGCTGACCCCGCCCAACTTCGTGTTCAGCGCCGACGTGCCCCACGACATCGTGACCCAGGACCTGGGCGCCATCGGTACCCAACCCTTCGTCAACAACCTCGCTTGGTACACCTTCATGGCCCTCGACTGGCCGGTGCCGGATCCCATCGTCGAGCGTGGAGTGCCCGACCGGCAGAACGTTGTCGGCGGTCTCAAGACGTCGGGAGGCGACGGTGGCGGGCCGCAGATCTCGCCGACCGGCCCGACGGTCTGGGAGACCTTCAAGGATAGCGACGACATCTTCCTCAACCCGCCGGTCAAGCCGTCGTCCTTCGACGCGCCGGAGTCGATCCCGCCGGCCTGCCAGACCCTGGCGGCGGCGGAGCCCGGGGCGGCGCGCCGGACGCTGACCCAGACCGCGAAGATCTCGGACGTTCTCCAGGACTTCAAACAGGCGTTCTCGGACGCGCCGCTGGTCGACCAGAACGGCCAGTACGTCTGGTACGAGATCAAGGTCAACCGCGCCTACTACGACTATGTGGTCGACAACGGCTTCTACGACAGCCGCAACCAGGTGGGGAAGACCATCTTCTTCCCCGAGTCGTCGGACACGACGCGGCAGCAGCCGGCGATCAAGGTGAAGGCCGCCTGGAAGGTGATGGGAGGTTCCGGGAGCAATCAGCCGGACGATCCGAGCCGCTTCTATACGACCGATGCGCTGGTCTACAACCCGGAAACCGGTGTTTGTACCAAGGAGACTCTGGGGCTCGTGGGTCTTCACGTGGTCCAGAAGACGGCTCAGCTGCCTCAGTGGATGTGGGCGACCTTCGAGCAGGTGGACAACGCTCCAGACCAGCAGGGCGGGCCGGTGTCGGGGAAGCAGTACAACTTCTTCAACGCCAACTGCGCCGGTTGCCCGCTCAACACGCCGCCGTCGCAGAGCAACCCGACCTTCCCGACCCAGGTGGTGCGGGTCACCCCGGTGAGCAGCGACGCTCCCAACTCGCTCTTCCAGGACGCGCTGACCTCGCTGCGCTCGGACAACGTCTGGCAGTACTACCAGCTGGTCAACGCCCAGTGGGCCGCCAACCGCGACCACATCGGTGTTCCCAGCGAACCCGAGTTCCTGGCCAACACCACCCTCGAGACCTATCTCCAGGACCCGGTCGAGCCCGACGGCTGCATCAACTGCCATGGCAAGTTCGCCGGCGAGAAGGATCTCGACTTCCAGCTCTACAAGGCCTATCCCCACGGCACGGCCCTGGCGGACATGATCGCCAAGGCCGTGGAGTTCGCCGCCGCGCATTCGGGGAGCTAGCCTCCCGAGCCGAGACCCAAGCGCCGTCCCCTGCCGCCCCCGTCCTGGCCGATTCGGGGGCGGTGGGCGCGGCCGTGAGATTCGGCTTCCCGTGTCGCGCCGCATGGTCTAGCATCGGCGGGCCATGGAACGAAGATCGATGGCGCTGAGACCCTCGGCGCTGGCACTTTGGGCGCTGGCGCTCTCGGCGTTGCTCGTGACGAGCGCGTGCGCGGGGCGGAAGGCGCCGCTGGCGTCACCCACGGATTCCGCGGCCACCGCCACGGCTCACCCGGATCCTGCGCCCTCAGAGGCGGCGGCTCCACCCGCAGAGCAGGGACCTGTCGGTTCCGAACCCGCGGCGGTGTCGGAGCCGTCCCGAGAGCCGGCGGCGCCCGAAGACTCGCAGGCTTTGGCGGAAGCCAAGCAGCCCAAGGAAGCCGACAAGCCCAA
>JAGQSE010000449.1:10043-11612 GCA_020439725.1 Acidobacteriota bacterium | reverse complement strand
CTCATCGAAGCTCTGGGAGGTCGACCGCCGGCCTACGCCCACGTTCCCCTGGTGCTCAACGCCGCCGGGGAGAAGCTCTCGAAACGGGACGGTGGTCTGACCCTGCGTTCGCTCCGCGACGCCGGCGTCGATCCCCGGGCCCTGATCGGCTACTTCGCCTGGAGTCTAGGTCTTCGTCCGAGCCCGGTGCCGTGCACCCCGAGGGAGCTCGTCGGCTCGTTTCGGTGGCAAGATGTACGGCGGGTGGACCACCGCCTGCCCACCGATTTCGCGGAGCGGCTTCGCCGATGACCTCGATTCCGACCCTCGACACCGAGCGCCTCGTCCTGCGGGCCTTCGTCCGTGCCGATGCGCCGATCGTCCAGCGATTGGTCAGCGAGCGGGTCATCGCCGACACCACCCTCAACATTCCTCATCCCTACCCCGAGGGCGGCGCCGAGACCTGGATCGACGCCCACGAGCGCCAGTGGCAGACGCGCGAGGGCGTCCACTTTGCCGTCGTACGGCGAGGCGACCATGCGCTGTTGGGCGCCATGGGGCTGCGCCCGGCGATGCACCACGCCCATGCCGAGATCGGCTACTGGATCGGGTCGCCCTACTGGGGGCAAGGCTATGCGACCGAAGCGGCGCGAGCGGTCGTCGGCTTTGGATTCGCGGGCATGGGGCTCCGGCGGATCTTCGCCCACTACCTGGCGCGCAACCCGGCGTCCGGGCGGGTCCTCGCCAAGCTGGGTTTCCGCCACGAAGGCCTCCTGCGCCGGCACTACCTCAAGTGGAGCCAGCCCGAGGACGTCATCGTCTGCGGTTTGCTGGCCGACGAGCTCGAGGGGCTGTAGACGCGCTCACCCGCCGGAAGCGTCTTCCTGCTGCGTGGTCTTGTAATCCCAGGAAAGGCCGCCGTTGGTCAACGCGGTGACCGTCACCCACTGGTACTGTCCCGGGTCGGGATAGCGCACCGGGATCATGATCATCTCTTTCTTCGGCCGGCGAACGAAGATCTTGAGCTCGTCCCCGGCCTGCGGCACCGGATGCTCCGCGCATTCGGCCCAAAACTCGATCCCATCCTCCTTGTAGGGCTTGCCGCCGAGCTTGACCCCGATTTTCTCGCGCTTCTCCTTGCCCTTCTCGTCGCTCGTCGAGCGCAGGAACGACAGGTACCCCTTGAGGATCGATCGCGGATCCGGCTCGATCCCCAGCGTGATGCACAGCTGACCGTCGTCGCTACCCTCGGGCATGTAGGCCAGCCGGACCTTGGCGACGATCCGGCCGACCATCGTTTCCTGGCCTTCCTTGAAGACGCTGGTATTGAAGTAGAGGTTGGGACTGCCGCCCTGGGTCTGTTGGGCGCTGGCGGCCATCGGGGCGAGGAAACCGAGGACGAGCAATGCCAAAGCGAGTTTCTTCATGGGTACTCTCGTGGGTTCTTCGGAGTTCAAAGGGGCGAGACCCTTACGGTCCCACCAGGAGATTCCGCAGCACGCAAATCCTTTCAATTATAACGCGATGGGTTTCAGCGATGCTCCGAGCTCGCGCCAGGAGGTCTTCCGTGGTGATACGTAGAACCGCACC
>JAGQSE010000449.1:0-9892 GCA_020439725.1 Acidobacteriota bacterium | reverse complement strand
GCGACGAGGGCGGCGATGGCGAGGAGCGCGGGGAACCAGCCATCGATGGAGGCGCGAGCGAGGTCGACGGTGACGGCGAGCATCAGGCCGAGGGCGGCGGCGTTGACGGCGTCGAGGAACGCGGCGGTCCAGGGAGAGCGGCGGAGCCGCGGCACCCAGGGGTTGAGCGCGGCGACGAAGATGAAGGAGGGCAGGAAGATCGCTACGGTGGCGACGACGGCTCCTGGGATGCCGGCCAGGAGATAGCCGACGAACGTGGCGGTGGTCAGCACCGGACCGGGGGTGAGCTGGCCGACGGCGACGGCATCGAGCAGCTGGGATTCGGTGAGCCAGCCCCAGCGCTCGACCAGGCCTCCCTCGAGGAAGGCGAGAAGGACGTAGCCGCTGCCATAGAGCACCGACCCGACTTTGAGGAAGAAGAGCGCCAGCTGGACGAGGGTCGGAGCGCCGGTCGCCACCGCCGTTGCACCGAGCGCCGAGCTCGCGCTCGCGGCGCCAGCGCCGGCTAGGACCGCCGCCCGGGTGCCCGGGGTGCCGTTGCCTGGGGAGGCACCGCCTGGGCTCGGGGGCGCAGGACCCTTTCGGGCGGTGTGGAGCCACAGCGTGCCGATCAGCGCGGCGGCGGCGAGGGTGGCGATCTCGCCGGTCCCGACGAGGGCGGCGACGGCCACCGAGAGACCGAGGAGCAGGGTGTATGAGTCCTTCCACGCCTTGTGGCCGAGGCGCCAGAGGGCGGCAGCGACGACGGCGACGATGACCGGCTGGATCCCCGCGAAGAACGGTGCGACCGCCGGGAGAGAGCCGAATCGGACGTAGAACCACGCGAAGAGGCCGGTGATCAGTGCCGCCGGCAGGATGAAGCCGGCTCCCGCCACCAGGAGTCCAGGCCAGCCGGCGCGCTCGTGCCCGACGTGCATCACCATCTCGGTCGAGTTGGGACCGGGGATCAGCTGGGTCGCGCCGATGAGGTCGAGAAAGTGCTGGCGCTCGAGCCAGCGACGGCGTTCCACCACCTCGGTCTCGAGCAAGGCGATGTGCGCCGCGGGACCGCCGAAGGCGACGGAGCCGAGCTTGACGAAGAGCCCGGCGAGCTCGAGGAGCCGGCCGCGGGAGCGGGGCGCGTCCATGGCGGGGAAGGCTATCCCAGGGATCGCCGGGAGAATGTGTCGGCCGTGTCACCGGTTCGCCGGTGTCAACGCTCCGGGTGAACAGCCGAGACGGGGGAGGCTCCTCTTCGCGTAGTACATTAGCGCTCGAACGACCATTTCTCCTACGCGCTCGAACACCCATGAATCCTACCCGGCGACCGGCATCCCGACCGACCTTCCGCGCCTGCGGCCGCCGTCCCGCGAGCGCTCTGGCCGTGCTGGTCACGGCGCTGGCTCTCCTCGGAGCCTGCACCCGGCCCCGGGGAGGCACCGAAACGCCGGTGGACGGAGCGCCCATCGCCGTTTCGGTGGTCGAGCTGAGCCCGGAGCAGGTCGTGGACTCGAGCGAGGTGGCGGCTCGTCTCATCCAGGACCCGCAGACCGGCCATCTCGAGGTGGAGGCCTCCGTGCCCGCCGCCGATGTCGCCTATGTCGAAATCGGTGCACCGGTGATCGTGCGCATCGGTGGGGAGGACGGGAAGCCGTGTCGCGGGCGCATCGTCCGTCTCGGCGCCGAAATCGACCCGAAGTCGCGGACCCTCGCCGTCGAGATCGTCCTCGACTCTCCGGATGGGGCCTGGCGGCCGGGGATGGCGGCGACGCTCGAGGTCCGACGCCGGGTGATCCAGGCGGGCCTGTGGGTCCCGCTGGCCAGTCTCGAAGAGGCCGGAACGGGGTTTGCGGTCTTCGTCGACGAGGGGGGCGTCGCCCGCCAGCGGATCATCGAGACCGGTGCCGTGGTCGGGAATCGGGTCCAGGTGGTCGGCGGACTGGCGGCCGGCGATCGGGTCGTCGTGGCGGGTCAGGAGGGCCTCGACGACGGTCGTCCGGTCAAGATCCAGCCCCGGGACGGGTGATCGGCTCCCGGTCGAGAAATCTCTTGCGACAAAGTTGGTCAAGAATGTCCCACCCTCGGCCTTGAACTACACTTTCTCGATGAGTAGAGTTCCGAGGTACCGGGGCTCTCTTTTGACAGCAAAATCTTAAATAGAGACCCGGGACATCATCGGAATTTGACATAAGCAAATTGCTCTTGAGAGCATCCCGCACCAGTCGAGGAACAATCCGCTGGACGGGTCCCACGCGTAGTGATCGGTGACCGGGGACGTGGGTGTTGAAGCGGCCGGGACGCTGCCTTGATCCGCGGTCAGGGAAAGGGAGGAAGGAACTTGGCGATGAAACTCTACGTGTTGATGTCGGACGTGGTCGGCTCTTCGAGCCTGAGTGATCGTGAGGATCTCACCTCGCGGATCCAGCAGGCCGCCAAGCGGATCAACGAGGACCATCGGAGCGAGCTGTTCGCCGACTTCGAGATCACCCGCGGCGACCAGATGGCCGCGGTGCTCCGCTCGGTCTCCGGGGTCTACGACATTCTGACGATCCTCGAGCAGGAGCTCTATCCGGTGCGCTTCCGCTCGGTGCTGGTCTACGACCAGCTGACCGCGGGTCTCGAGAGCCGGCGCAGCGCGGTCATCGACGGTCCTGCCTTCTACAAGGCGCACGACATGATGCGGGCCCTCAAGCGAACCCGTAACACCTTCACCCTGTCGAGCGGCCAGGCGGAGTTCGACGAGGCCGCCGAGGTGCTCGTCAACCTGCTCCAGTGGCGCTGGAACGAGATGACCGAGCTCCAGCGGCAGATCGTCCGCCAGTACCAGGACGTGCGCAATCAGCAGAAGGTGGCCGAGACCCTCGAGCGCAGCCAGCAGCAGATCTCGCACACCTTGATCGCCACCAAGTGGGAGCTGATCAACTCGAGCGAGGGCGCCATCCGCCATCTCTTGCAGCTCATCGACCGGCGGAACGCCACGGTCCCGACGCGGGTCCAGCAGTCGGCCACCGCCTGACCGGACGACTCCCAGAGCTTCCCTTCGACGCCCCGGCGCCCCGCGGTACCGGGGCGTCGTCGCGTCCGCCCGGCGAAGACGCGACTCAGACGTGCTCGGCGCGGGCCTCGAGACGACCCACCCGCCAGCGGACTCCCCAGCCGAGGAAAGGCTCGGGTGGTATCCAGGCCGGTCCCGGCAGCGCTTGCATGTCGCGCAGAAGGTCCGAGTCGCGCTCGGTGACCAGCTCGGCGAGGAGCTCCCCGGCGACGGTGCCGAGGGCGATGCCGGCGCCGAAATAGCCGCCGGCGGCGTGGAGGCCGGGGGCTAGCCGACCGAAGAAGTGGTTGTGGTCGGCGCTCATCCCCATGGCGCCGCCCCAGGTGTGCTCGAGCTCGAGACCGGGAAGCTCCGGAAAGCGACGCGCCAGGGCCACCCGGTGGGCCTCCGCGGCGCGACGGCGGGCGGCCTCGGGCGCTCGCGGGGCACGGGTGAAGACCACCGAGTTGCGGACCAGGAGGCGCTGGTCCCGCGTCCGGCGAAGGCTCGAGCCCATGGGGTCCTGGGCCAGGAGTCCCCATTCGCGCTCCCCACCCAGCTGCTCTTGCTGCTCCTGCGAAAGCGGTCGCGTCAGGCTGCCAAAGGTGAAGAGCGGAAAGATCCGATTGCGCAGGAAGCCGAGGGCGGGCAGCGCAGCGTTGGTGGCGAGCACCACCGACCGTGCGCGGATCGTCCTCGAGGGTGGGCCGCCGATTCCCAGGTGCCAGGCGCCTGCCCGCGTCAGGGACGTGACGGGGCTGTCCTCGTAGAGCTCGACGGCCGGATCGAGGCCACCCGCGAGCCCGCGCACCAGGGCGCCCGCCTGGACGAGGACGCTTCCCGGAAGCCGCGCCCCGGCGCGATAAAAGTCGCTGCCGCAGAGCGAAGCCATCGCCGGCCGGTCGAGGCGCTCGAAGCGCTCGCCCCGCTGGTCGAGCCAGCTCTCGAGCCGTTCGAGGGACTGGAGGCCCGGCTCCCCCGCGGCGACGTGGAGCCAGCCACGGTCATCCCAGGCGCACTCGATGTCGTGTTCCTCGACCTGCCGGCGAAGGGCGGCGATGCCGGCGCGGGACAGGCGGATGAAGCGCTCGGCCTCCGCCGGCGGCTTGGCGGCGACGAATCCCGCCAGGTCGACGACGAAGCCCGAGCTCCGCCCCGAAGCTCCGAAGCCGGCCCGTTGGGCGTCGAGGACGACGATCCGCGAGCTGGGCTCGAGCTCGTGGAGCCGGCGGGCGGCGGCAAGCCCGGTGAACCCAGCCCCGACGACGGCGCAGTCGACCTCGAGGTCCTCCGCGAGGCGCCGGGGCTCGGCAGGGGCCGGCAGAATCTCGAGCCAGCCGCAGTGGCTGTCGTCGGCAGGTGGGTGGATGGTGGTCACGGAGCTTGGCTTCGGGTGGGTGTCGGCCGTGGGGGCGGAGTCGAGGCGGCGCCAAGTCGCCGGTCGAGCGAACCTTGGCGCCAGGCCTACGTACCAGTTGCTGAGCTCCGGGTTCGGGGGAACGCGGCGCCGGCGACCCGCTAAGGCCCAGCGATCGACGGCGTCGCGCCCCCCGGACTCGTCAATCTCTCCGACAACCCCATTCCAGTCCGGCGACGTACCGACCCGGCCTCGCCCGCGGTCCATCGTCGGCACCCGGCACAGGCCGAATTCGAACGCTCTTCGGAGGGTCGTCCTCTCCAATCCTCTAGGTGTGCCCGGGCCCGGGAAGAGGGACGGTGGCGGTGTACCTGGGGTCTTTCCCCCACGATCCGCTGCCGGTGAAACCCCGTTTCCGGACAGTGTCCCGGCACGGCTGCTTTGTGCACTTCTTAGTAGTAGTGCACATGACGAGTCGACGTTCCTGCGGGGTTGAGCCCTTCCTCCTCGCCGAGGGGCGGTCTGCGCTCGCTGTGCCCCGTCTCAGCCAGAAACCCTGTTCTTGGAGGAAGCGATGAAGATTCGTACCGCCGTGCTCCTGTCCCTCGTCGTGGCCATCGCAGCAACGTTCACCCTGCCCGCTCTCGCGGCTCCGGTCCACTACGGCACGGGAATCCACTTGTGGGTCCTGCAGTGTGGTCCCTACTCCGACGGTCACTACACCAACGCCTACGTGTCTTCGTCGGTCTGTCCCAACAACCCGCCGCCGGAGTGCCGGTGCTCGCGGACGATCCACGACTTTCCCTACAACCACCCCTATCCGACCCGCATCGCCACCAGCGGCGGCGAGGGCGAGGATCCCGGGCACGTCAATGTCCTGATCGACGCCGAAGGCGCGATCCAGTGCGGCATCGTGGCGGATCCGCCGGATCAGCCCTACGGCACCTGCGGCGATCCCTTCCTGTCGACGCCGGCGGAGGAGTGGGAGGTCGAGCCCGAGATCCTCAACGAGATCGAGTCGTTGCGCCCCGAGCTCGAGGACGCCCTCGGCGGTCCGGTGGAGAGCATCAGCTACTCCTACGCCCACCCGTTGGCTCAGCAGTAACCTCGATGAAGGGCGGCACTTCGCCGTCCCTGGCCAGGCCATGAGCGTGAGCCCTGGAGCGTGACGACACGCCCCGGGGCTCTCGCGTTGGCCTTCACCCGCTGATGGCGAGCTCTGTCCAGGCCGGCCTCACTCCTGGTTGCATTCGTTGTCCATGACCTGAAGCAGGAGGTCGTAGGTCTCTTCGTTGAAGCGAGGGCTGAATTCGTTGGCGCTGGTCGTTCGGTAGGCGTTGAGACCGATCGCATAATTCCCCGTCTCGGTCTTGTTGGACTGAATGTCGGCGATCCAGGCGCCGCCGGTCGACCCCGCTCCCATGGAACCTCCGAGCATCTCGACGGTCCTGGCACCGACGGTGCCCTTCGTACCGTTGACCTGGTACATGGACTCGCCGTCGCCATCGGCCTCCGGGTATCCGATAGACGACCAGGACGAGAAGGGGACGTCGGTCTTGAACCCGAGCCACCCGCCCTCGGAATCCTCGTCCGTGTAGATGAACGCATAGTCGTAGCCCTTGTCGCCGTGCTCGAAATAGGCCGGTGGAACGGAGATGCAGCCCAAACCGATGGTCTGGCCGCCGCCGAGGTCGTAGCCACGGACGAAGTTGAGGTTCGCGTACCAGCTGCCTTTACCGTCGGTGACGCAGTGCGCGGCAGTCATCAGAACTCGATTGGAGCCGACGAATTCGGCAGTGCACGTGAACAGATCCCCGTTCGTCTCGGTAACGAACAACTTGCCGCCGCTCGAGAAAGGAATGGAGTTGACGTCCGCCTGTGTCGGTGTGCCGGTGGTGGTAGAGGCAGCGGCGTTCGCGGTGCCCTTCGGTCCCGGCGAACCCTCGATGGTTCGCTCGACGGACTCACCGGTTGCGGGTGCCAAGAGCAGACGTTGCAGCTCTTCCTCGGTGACCGTTGGCGGCTCCAGCGGCTTCGCCTGTCGCATCCGTTCCTCGGTCCAGAACTCCTTCGCCGCGGCCCTGGTGGCCGAATCCAGGGCGATACTCTTGATTCCCACGGCCGCCGCTCCGCTATCTGCCGGCCCTTCTGCGCCGGCGGGCGCCTGGGGCTCAGCGGCTTCCGGGGCACCGTGGCGGCCACCGTCGGAACAGGCCATCAGGATGATCAAGAGGGCTCCTAGACTCAGAGCCGTCGAGCGTACGCGTTGCCAGATCATGACGTTTCCTCCCAGGCTAGAGATTCCTGCTTCTTCCTTCGGGCGAAGCCAGCCTCGCCCGGTCACTTCGCTCAACGCGTCTCCAAGAGCCGGTACGACCTCGGAGGCATGAGCTCGGACTCGAAACCATGACGGGGAAATCGAGCGAGGACGATCGGGAGTCAACCGGACGAGACGGGCCACGAGGAAACTCAGCGACCCTCAACCAGGTGAGCCCCGTCCGCCGTCTTAGAAAGAATGAATTTCAGGCAGTATGAGCAGCGTCGCTCGTGAAGTCAACGCCCCTTCGAAGGGGTCTGGAGCCTCCATCGGGAGCTTGCCGCGGGAACCCGGAAGCAGCGACTCCGGAAGGTGCCGAGACTCGACGGCCCGCGAACTCGCTGGAGCTCAGAATCGGACGACTTCGGCGCCGTCGGACTGGATCCAGCCCTGCTGGCCGTCGGGGAGCTCGATGCGCAGCCAGCCGTCGCGCTGGTCGGCGACCACGACTTCGGTGCCGGCGTGGAGCTTGAAACGTACGACCTCGTCGTCGGCCGGGCCGTTGTGGGCGCTGATTTCCTGCGGTACCACGACGGCGACGCGGCTGGGGAAGAGCCGGTGGAGCGCCAACGAGCCCGCGCCGAGCACCAAGAGGACGAGGAGCCCCACGACGGTCCAGCGCAGCAGCTCCGAGCGCGGTCGGAAGGAACGCACCGCGAGACTGCCCCAGAAGAGCAGGTTGAGCACCAGGACGAGCACCGCGAGCTCACCCCGACCCAGGCGGTAGTGCCAGAAGAAAAGCGCCGAGAAGACCTCCGAAGGCGCCGGTGGCGCGATGGCGTCCTTGGTGCTCTTGCGCGCGAAGTCCAAGTTGGCCTGGATGTCCTGGTCGCGGGGCCGGTAGGTCTCGGCCCGGCGGTACGAGGCGATGGCGCGGCCCAGCTCGCCGTTGCGCAGGTAGGCGTTGCCCAGGTCGTAGAGCACGTGGCCGTTCTCGACACCCGCAGCGAGGACCTGGCGGAAGCCGGCGGCGGCGTCCTCGTAGCTCCCCGCTTCGTAGGCCTTGGCGGCGGCGGCGAAGGCCGCGTCGGGACCCGGCGGGGTGTCCTGCTCGGCCGCGGCGGGAAGCGTGGTGCACGCCACCAGCACCGCGAGAAGCAGCCAGCGGCCGGCACCCGGAGCTCGTAGGCCTCGGGGGGTTCTCCGGGGCGCGAGGAGGGAGCGCGGCGTCCTCATGACTTCACCTGCCGTTCGAGGCGCTGGAGCAGCGGTTGGACTTCCGCCTGGAGGCGGCCCGCGTCGACCGCGCCGGCACCGTATTGCGCGGCCTCGAGCCGTTCGAGGAGGCGGTGGGTCTCGGCCACCGTCTCCTCGTCCACCTGGACCTGGCGGAGCAGCTGGTCGGCTTCGCCGGGGGTCAGCGCGGCGCCCTCGATGCCCAGCTTGTCGCCGATATAGCGGCGCAGACACCGAGACGCCTGGCGCGCCGCTTCGGCGGCGTTGCCCGGGTCGAGGCCAGCGAGGCATTTCTGAGCCTCGCGCAGCGCCTCGCGCCGGCGGCGTAGCGAGCTGTCCCGGGCGAAGGCCAGGCGACGGCGCTGGAACAGCGAGAAGACGAGGAAGAGAACCGGTGGCAGCGCGAGGCCGGCGAGCAGCCACGGTGAACTCTGCGCCGAGCCCCAGGACGAATCGAGCACCCCGTCGCCCTCGTGGAGCGGCAGGACGTCGTCGGCGAGGATGCGCACCGCCACCTTGCCGGCGCTGGGCGCCAACGCCTCGGTCAGTCGCAGCTCTTCGGTGCCGTCCGAGGGCGCGACGTGGAGCGTGACGTCGGGTGTCCGCTCGGTGCGGTACTTGCCCTCCTGCGGGTCGAAGAAGGTGAGCTCGAAACCCGGTAGGGTCACGTCGCCGGCTGCCAGCGGGACCAGCGCCTTGCTGAAGGTCTTGGTGCCGCTCAGCTGGTTGCCCGAGCGGTTGACCGCGCTCGTCGGCTTGTCGTCGTAGACCTTGAACTTCGACAGGTCCGGCAGCGTCGGCTCGGTGATCAGCTGCGGGTTGCCGACCCCGGAGACGGTGACCTTGAGGGTCGTCGATTCGCCCACCCGGAGGTCGCGCTTCGAGATGTCGGCCTTGAGGTCGAAATCTCCGACCAGGCCGGAGAAGCCTTGGGGTGCCGGCGGCAGCGGCCGCACCGTCATCTCGATGGGGTCGGTGCGCAAGACCTTGGCCTCGGTGGCAGGGTTGCGGAAAAAGTCGTCGAGGGGGCTGCGACCCCGCCGCTGACGCTGGACCTCGACCTGGCAGCTGAGCTGCGAGCCGGGGACCTCGATTTTGCCCGCCTCCTGCGGAAAGAGCGCTTTGCGCAGCTCGCTGACGAAGTAGGACTGGCCCCCCACTACGGTCTGGTACTCGCGCACGTCCCCCAGGTCTTCGATCAGAACCCCCGAGAAGTCCTGGGGCTGGAGCCGGGCGTCGCCGATGCGGACGCGACGGAAGAAGCGCCAGGTGTAGACGACCTGCTCTCCGACGAAGGGTGTGGTGGTCGACACCGTCGCGCGGGTGAAAAGGTCGCGGCTCTCTTGGGGCTGCGCCGAGGCCTCGAGGATCCGGACCTGGAATGGCTGGCTGCGGTAGGTGGTGCCGTCGATCTCCACCGAGGCGGCGCCGATGGCGAAGGTGCCAGGGCGCTTGGGCGACAGGATGTAGGTGTAGGTGATGCTCGAGGTGGCGCGACCGTTGACGCTGGTGTACTGCCGCGACTGGCCCCGCGAGTAGACGTCGAAGGCCGGTAGATCCGGGAGCACGGGCTGGGCCGACTGGGTCCCTTCGATGGTCACCGACAGGACCAGCTGGTCCTCGACCGTGGCTTCGGTGCGATCGACCGTCGCCTGGATACCGTCGGCCCCAGCGCGTCCGGCGAGGGCGCAAAGGAGCGCGCACACCATGCCGGCGCGTCGCCTTAGAGGCCCACGCCGTCGTCGCCGGGGGCGTCGCTGCGGTTCGTCTGCCATCACCAATCCTTCTCGGGCCGACCGCGGCGACCCCGACGGGTTTCCTCGGGCGGTTTGGGCGGTGCGTCCTCGAGGGCCTGAAGATAGCGCTCCGCCTCGGCCTGGGTCAGCCCCTGATCGTCACCTTCGCCGGCCTCGGCCGCTTGGGCGCCCTGCTGACCCTCCTCGCCCTGAGGCTGGCCCTGCGCCTGCTGAGCCTTTTGCCGCGCTGCCTCGGCACCGTCGGGGGTGCCGTCGCCGTCGCTGTCGGGGTT
>JAGQSE010000448.1 GCA_020439725.1 Acidobacteriota bacterium | reverse complement strand
CGCTGGCTCGTGCCGCACTTCGAGAAGATGCTGTACGACAATGGCTTCCTGCTCGAGATCTACGCCCTCGAGTACGCCCGGAGCGGCGATCCCGAAGCCGCGCGGGTGGCCCGCGAAACCGCGACCTGGCTGGCCCGGGAGATGACCGGCGAGGACGGTGAGCTGTGGAGCGCCATCGACGCCGAGACGGCGGGGCAGGAGGGGGCCTTCTACGTCTGGACCCGCGACCAGCTCGAGGACGTCCTTGGCCCCGACGGGGCGCGCCGGCTGGCGCCGATCTACGGTTTCGACAGTCTGCCTTTTTTCGAGGGCGACCACTATGTCCTCCACCTCCCCGAGCCGGTGGCCGAGCTCGCCGCCGACGCCGGCACCGACGCTCGAGGGCTGTGGCGCGAGGTCGAGCCGCTCCGTGCCGAGCTGCTCGCGGCGCGCGCCGAGCGTCCGCGGCCGCTCACCGACGACAAGGTGCTGGCGGACTGGAACGGCGTCGCCATCCGAGGTTTGGCGGTGGCCGGTCGCGTCCTGGAGGATCCGGCGATGATCGGGCAGGCGGTGCGCGCCGCGGACTCGGTGCTCGAGAAGCTCCGCCCCGCGGGCGCTCCCTTGCTCCACGCCTGGCGGCGTGGCGAGGCCAAGATTCCCGCCTACCTCGCGGACTACGCCTTCCTGGTCCGCGGGCTCCTGGCCTTGGAGGACGCCACCGGCGACGAGCGATGGCGCCGGGTCGCCGTCGAGCTCGCTGACGAGCAGGTGCGGCGGCTCCGCGACCCGCGCGGGGGCTTTTTCGTCGCCGCCCAGGATCCCGAGCTGTTGCTGCGCTCGAAGGACCCGGTCGATGGGGCGCTACCGTCGGCCAACGCCGTCGCCGTGCTCAACTTCCTCGACCTGGCGGAGCGCACCGGCGAGGAACGCTGGCGCAAGGAGGCCGCGGCCTCGCTCCGCGCCTTCGGCGGTCTTCTCGAGTCGGCGCCGGAGGCTCTCCGGATGATGGCCGTCGCCGCGCGCCGCTATGACGCCCCGGCCGGAAGGGCGGATCGGGGAGGGCTGCCTGGCACCCTCGAGGCCGAGGCGCTGGCGGTGGTCGAGCCGTCCCTCGAGATGGCTGCCGCGGCGGGCGAGGATACGGGCGGCTGGCGAGCCTTCCGCTTGCGCCTCGTGATCGCCGACGGCTGGCACGTCAACGCCCACCCGGCCTCGGCGGATTTTCTGGTGGCGACGGCGGTGAGCGCCGCCGGCGGTGCGGTGCGGGATGTCGTCTATCCAGCGGGGGAGATCTTGGAGACGAGCTTCGCCCCCGATCCCGTGGCGGTCTACCGCGGTCGGGTCGAGATCACCGGCGAGCTGTCGAGCGAGGCGGCGGGTCTCGAGCTCACCTTCCAAGCCTGCGACGACCATCGCTGTCTGCCGCCGGTCCACACTCGGGTCACCGCCTCTCCTGCCGCAGGCGATCGATGAGATCCGGTGCCGCCGGGTAGCGTCGAGACGGCAGCGCCAGGTCGTGTCGCCTTTCGTGGCGCCCGGGGCGCCGCCGGAAATCGTTGCCGACGGCGGATCATGGGTAGAAAGGAGCTCGCGAAGGACCTCCTCCAGCTCGCCCTGACGGCGGCCCGCCGCCGAAGTGCCGGGGAGGGTCGCCCGAGCCGGGCGGTGGCGCTGTGACAGACTCGCGCGCCATGCGAGCGCTCGATACCTCCCACACACCCGGCGCGAGATCCGTAGCATGAAGGCCCTGTTGCCGGCGGTGCTGGTGGCGGTCTTCGCCCTCGGTTGCGGCACCGTGCCCTGGGGGGCGACGGCCCTCGGGACGGCGGTGGCGCTGGCCTCGCTGGTGCTGATCTCGCTCCTCGGTCTCCCCGCCTGGCGCGATCCGTGGGGGCTCGGTTCCGTCGGTCGCTGGTTGCCAGTGCTGGCGGCGGCCCTGGTGCTGGCGAGCTGGTGGGTGTCGCCGGTGCGCCGGGCGGGACTCCTGATCGTCCTCCTGCTGCCGGCCATCTACCTGCTGCCCGCCGCGGCGGCGCGCTGCTGGCAGGATCGCTGGGAGCGGCGGGTGGGGCAGCGGGGCCTGGCGGCGGCCGTCGTCGCCGTGGCGAGCTGGTCGCTCTTCGATCACTACGTCCTCGGGTCGCCGCGGGTGGGGATGCCCTTGGGTCACCACCTGCTGGTCGCCGAGTGGCTGGTGCTGCTGCTGCCGCTGGCGGTGCTCGGGGTGCGTGAGCCGGGGTTCGGGCGTTGGCTGTCGGTGACCGCGGCGGCGCTCGGTGCGGCGGCGGTGGCGCTGACCCGTTCGGTGTCGGGCGGGGTGGCGCTGGCGGTCGAGTTGACGGTGGCGGCGGTTGCGCTTCGCCGCCGAGGCTCCCGCTGGCCGCTGGTGGTCGGTGCGACGGTGGTGGCGTTGGCGCCCATGGCGTCGCGCTGGGCGGGGCTGACCGCGGGCCAGGACACCTCGTTGCTCGCACGGTTGGGCTTCTGGCGCGCCGGCTGGACGGGAATCGTCGAGCGCCCGTGGCTCGGCTGGGGACCCGTCTCGGGGTCCTGGACCTTTGGGCTCCACCAGCGCCCGGTGCCCGGGATCAACCCGGCGTCGGAGGTGGTCGCCGATCTCCACTCGGTGCCGCTCCAGGCGGTGTACGAGCTCGGCTGGGTGGCGCCGCTCGTGTTGCTGGCGGCGATGATCCTGGCACTGCTGCGCCGTCGGCGGAGCAGCGATCCGGCCTGGACCGTGGCGGCCGTCCTCTGCCTGGCCGGGTTTGGGGTGGCGGCCCTGGCGGGTGTCTTCTTCGGTGCGAGCGCGCTGCCGGTGACGGCGGCGGTGGTCTTCGGCGCCGTCTTCGCGAGCCCGGGGAGTGAGGCGACAGCGGTCGAGGCCGGCGGGCGGCCCTGGTCCAGACATCTGGTGGCCGCTTCGTACGTGGCCCTGGTGGCATGGGTCGCGGTGCCGGTGCTGCTCGCGCAGCGAACCTACGAGCGCGCCGCCCGCGATACCGAGGATGGCGATCGACAGCTGGCCTGGATCGAGCGCGCCGCCGAGCTCGACCCGGACTTCCCGCTCTACCGTTTCATCGTCGGTGACCTGCTGCCCGATCCCGCCGAGCAGCTCGACGCCGCCCGGGCGGCGCCGGGAGTGGCGGCCCTGTGGCTCGGTGCCGGCTACGCGGGAGCCGACGCCGGCGCCCGTTGGGCGGGGGAGGCCCTCGAGCACGCCTGCGCCGTCGATCCCATGGAAGCGTTGGCGACCTTCCGGCGCGTTCGTCTGGCACCCGAAGCCCCCGACGCGGTGGGGCTGGCGGCGCGGGCGCTCCTCGCCGAGCCGCGGCTGGTCGCCTCACCCTTCTGGCGGAATCACCTCGAGCTCCTCGCCGCGGCGGTCGAGCGGATCCAGACGGTCGAGGGTGTCGACGCCGGCTGGCGGCTGGCCCTCCGCCAGGCGGTGGACCGCCTACCACCGCGGGAGGTAGGCTCGGAGCCGGACCCGACAGAGCTGGCGGACCTGATCGAAGGGATGGATGACGGCATCGACCCGGTGCCCTCTGAGCTGATCTTCCGCCGAGCGCCCTGGCCCGCGGACCTGGCCGTCGAGCCGGTCGAGCTGCGGCTGGCCGCGCGGATCGATCTGCCGCCGCTGTCGGCGCTGCCATCCACCGACCCCTCGGTGTTGTCGCCCGAGACCTGCGCTCGAGGCATGGAACCCGGGACGACGGGAGATCGTAAGTAGGTCCGAGCATGTTCAAGAGGCCCGGCAAGAGGCAGAGCCGCCTCGTCCGCAACTTCGGACAGCTGCGGCGCTTTGCCAGCGAGTACACCGGCGGCGTCCGCGGCGAGGACATCAAGCGGCTCTTCGACCGCGACGCCAGCCAGGCCATCGAGGTCCTGATGGGGAAGGGGACGCCGTCGGAGCGCCGCCCCGGTCACCTCGAGCGCGCCCGCCGGATCTTCCTCGGCGTCTCCTACCGCCTGACCCCGGCGCGGCGGTTGCTCTTCGCGTTGTCGCTGATCGCGACGATCCTCGGTCTCGTGGGGTTCAACGCGGGGATCACCGCCGAGGGGCTGTCGATCGACTTCTCGCCCGTCTGGTTCGTCACCGCCATCGTCATCCTCTTCTTCCTGCTGGCCCTCGAGCTGGTCGACCAGGCGCGGGTGCGCGACGAGCTCGAGGTGGCCCGCCAGCTCCAGCGCGAGCTCCTCCCCGACGGTGAGGTCGAGCTCCCCGGCTGCCGGCTCAGCCACTCGTACCGCACCGCCAACGAGGTGGGTGGCGACTTCTACGACTTCCAGGTGCTCCCCGACGGCCGGGTGGCGCTGATGATCGGCGACGCCAGCGGCCACGGCATCGCCGCCGGCCTGCTCATGGCCACTGCCAAGGCGGCCCTCGGCGTCGCCATGGACCTCGACCCACGCCCCGCCCAGGTCGCCGCCGTCCTCAACCGCAGCCTCTGTCGCACCGGCGACCGGCGCACCTTCATGACGTTCTTCTATGGCGTCCTCGACCCCTGGCAGGGTCGCCTCGATTACGTTTGCGCCGGCCACCCCTTCCCTCTCCTCCGCCGCGCCACCGGCGAGATCGAAGAGCTCGGCACTGGCGGTCTCCCCCTCGGCCTCCGTCCCACCCTCACCCCCGCCACCGGCAGCAAGACCCTCGCCCCCGGCGATCTCCTCCTCCTCTACACCGACGGCCTCCCCGAAGCCGTCCACCAACCCTCCGGCCGAGCCTTCGGCTTCGACCGCCTCCCCCGCCTCCTAGCCGACGGCGGCAAGCCCGAAAGCGTCGTCCAACGCGCGCTCGATGCGCTGGAACGGCATCTCGGGGACTCACCGCTTCTGGATGATGTGAGCCTGGCGGTGCTCGCGCTCGATGGGGAGCAGGTGCCCCCGCCGCCGGCGCCGGTGTGACTGGGCTGAGCCGAGGTGCGGCTGTGTACCTCGGCTGCCGGACTTCAGCTCCAGATGTGAAGTCAGCCTTTAGGTCCGCGGTACCATTTCTTGAAGTGACCCAGGGCTTCTCGGCGACAGGGAGTACCCGCTCGAGTCCAAGCGGCCGCCCCAATCAAGCGCCCGATGGCCGCGGGATCTTCCTGACTTCAACTCGCGGCGTAGCTCAAGCCGTGAAACGTTCGATTACAGAGCGCAGCGGAAGGGATTGGGAATTCCTGCGCCTCCGGATCTTCCAAGCCAGCCAAAAGTGCCCCGATCACAGCTTGCTCCTCCTGTTCCGCCTATGATCGGAGACCCAATCCCCGAGGTGCTGCCAGTACTCGCGGGGAAGGCCAGGTTTGATGACCACTCGAAGTCATCGGTCAGATCCAGGATGCCGAAGGCGACAGCATTGGTACAGGTGAAATAGAACTCGAAGGGCTCCGGCAGCCGCAACCCGTCCTGAAGGCACGACGCTCTTGCTTCTTCCCACGAGGCGGAGGTGCCGCTGTCGCGTTCATCCCGTTCGATGATCCAGCCGATGTCTCCCGGTAGGCAGTTTCCGCCGGCGGTAGGTTCCGACACGCTATGCACGTCCGACATGGTGCTTCCAGCCTTGAAGCAGACCTCGCTGTAGGCGTTCGGCGGCGTGATGTCAGGGATACGGTTGCCATATAGACCGTTGGCTGAGGCATTTGAGACAGCGGCTGTCACCTGAAGGGTGCCGTCGCCAAAGCGCACCCCTTCCGTGGTGGAGACCTCCCCGTTTACGTCTGCATAGCCATCCAAGAGAATGGACGAGCCACCTCCCACGAGACTCGTCCCTGCAGGAATAGACTCGAACGGAATCGAGGTGATCTCCTGCTGCGCCAACGCCGAGGAGCCGACGAAGAGGCCTAGAGCCGTGAGCAGAGCCAGGGCCGATCGAGGCATACACGTCCCCCTTTCATGCTTTGTAGCTAGTGGGTTCTAGTAGAAAAAGTATATACGATGAGAGTGAAAGTGAGTACTGTGAAATGCTCGGACCATTCTCACCTTGGCAGGCTGCTCCAGAAGGCGAACCGGATTGCGTCGATCGGCGACAGCCTCGATTTCCAACTCGCCAGCAACTTTTTCCAGGTGATGTTGAAGCTTCGGGCTAGCTCCCTCATCCCACCCAATGGTTTTATTTATTTGCCAATACGCTGAAATTGCAGATCTGGTGCGGTCTTGGTCCCATTCGGGTCCAATTGGGGTGCAACTTGGCGGGACTGGTCCGATGCAACCGGTGGATAGCGGCAGAGGCTGAAATCCCGCCTTGACAGCCCGTGGTGAAAGTCCCCCCTT
>JAGQSE010000447.1 GCA_020439725.1 Acidobacteriota bacterium | reverse complement strand
ACGCTCTTCCTCGACGAGATCACCGAGATGCCCATCGAGCTCCAGGTGCGCTTGCTGAGGGTGCTCGAGACGGGGCACCTGTTGCGGGTCGGGGCCTCCGAGGAGATCGCTGTCGACGTTCGGGTCATCGCCGCCACCAACCGCAATCCCGAGGAGGCCCTGGCGGAAGGGCTGCTGCGCGAGGACCTCTACTACCGGCTCCAGGTCTTTCCCATCCACCTACCGCCGCTGCGCGAACGCGAGGGCGACGTCGAGCACCTGGCGCTGCATTTCGTCGCCGAGCTCAACCGCCAGCACGGCCAGCGTATCCGGGTCGCTTCCGAGGCTCTCGAGTACCTGGCCGAGCAGAGCTGGCCGGGCAATGTGCGCGAGTTGCGCAACACCATCGAGCGGGCCTACATCCTCGCGGATCGCAAGATCACCGTCGATAGGCTTCCCCAAGACCTGCCCGAGGTCGCACCGGCGACCCCGGGTCCGCCGATCCATTTGAGCGTCGGGCAGTCGCTGGCCGAGGCCGAGAAGCGGGTCATCCTCGCCACCCTCGACGAGCTCGGCGGCAACAAGCGCGAGACCGCGCGGATCCTCGGCATCAGCCCCAAGACGCTCTACAACCGGCTGAGCGAGTACCGCAGCGAGGATGGCGCCTCCGCCTGATGCCGACCGGGTGGGGTCGGTCGGCGTCGCGTCGGTAAGGCCTCCACAGGTCGGTAAGTCTTCCACACCTCGAGCTCCGGTTTCCTGGCGCCGCACTGCCCTTGCGGAACGCCCAACGACCCTGTACTCAAGGTTTTGCGCAGTCTCCCGCGGGACTGGCACCACCCTTGCTTTGCTAGGTAAGTGACTTCGAATCGGGGTCCAGATCTCCGAAGAGAATTCTTGCCAATCGACAGATCGACCAATGATCTTCAATCCATAGTTCGTTTTCCGAATCCAAACACTCAGACAACTCAGTCTCCCCGGGTTTCCTCCGAGCTCTCAAGGAGCTCCTCGAGACGTTCCGTACGCCCGGCAAGGTAGACGGGAGGAAAGCTACCGTGCAACGCATCGTGCAGAAATTCGGCGGCTCGTCCGTAGCGACCGCCGAAAAGCTTCGACACGTCGCTTCGAAGATCGCCCACACTCGCCGTAGCGGCGCCGGCGTCGTGGTGGTCGTCTCCGCCATGGGCAAGACCACCGACGAGCTTCTGGGTCTCGCCGCTCGGGTCAGCGACCGGCCCATGCCCCGCGAGCTCGACCTGCTCCTCGCTTCCGGCGAGCAGATTTCAAGCTCGCTGCTCGCCATGGCGGTCCAGAACCAAGGGCAGGAGGCAGTGGCCCTGACCGGCGCCCAGAGCGGCATCGTCACCTCGGACGGCCACGGGGGGGCCAAGGTCACCGACGTTCAGCCGGACCGCATTCTCGACGAGCTCGATCAAGGTCGCGTCGTGGTGGTCGCCGGTTTCCAGGGGCTCAATCCCTCCGACGAGGTGGCGACCCTGGGCCGTGGCGGCTCCGACACCTCTGCCGTTGCCTTGGCGAGCGCCCTCGACGCCGGTGAGTGTCAGATCTTCACCGACGTCGCCGGTGTCTACAGTGCGGATCCGAGGGTGGTCCCGTCGGCCCGTTGTATCGAGCGCATCGACTACGAGCAGATGCTCGCGCTGGCTCACCATGGCGCCCGGGTCCTCCACGCCGAGGCCGTCGAGCTCGCCCAAAGGGACGAGGTCATCGTCCAGGTACGCTCGACCTTCAGCGATGCCGGCGGCACCCGCGTCGGACCTGCCGAGAGTGACCTTCAGGGGGTCCCGGTCTCGGGGATCGCCGGCCGGCAGGACTTGTTGGCCATCATTGGCCACGGTTCCGAGCTCGAGGCTCGCGTGCTTGATCGTGCGCATTCCGAAGCGGGCACCGACCGCGACGTCCTGTGGCACGAACCGGTGGGTGCCGACCGACGCTTCCGGCTCCTCGTGGCAAGCCAGAACATGCCGGATCCGGAGGCGTTCGCCGGTCGTCTGACCGAAGAGATGGAGGTAGACGTCGTCGGCGACCTGGGCTCGGTCTCGGTGGTCGGGCGTCAGCTCGAGCGCCACGCGGATCTCCACGAGCGTGTCGGCCCACTGTCGGACCAGGCATTGCACAACTACTCGACCCCAGTGAGCCTCAGCTGGCTGCTCCGTGCACCGCACGTCGACGAGGTGTCGCGCCATCTCCACGAGGCGCTCGTCGAGCCGGCCTTCGCCCCCAGTCTTTCGGCCGGGGCCCCCCGAGCGACATCGGTGCCGGCATGAGCATCGTGCTCGAAGAACCTACCGCTGGCACGGGCGCGATCACGCTACGACTCGCCGAGGTCGGCGACGGAGCCGCCCTCTGGCGACTGGTCCGCGACTCGAGAGTCCTCGACCTGAATTCGCCCTACAGCTACCTCCTGCTGTGCCACAAGTTCGGCGACACCTGCCTGGTGGCCGAGTCCGAGGGCGAGGTGGCGGGCTTCGTCACCGCCTTCCGGCCGCCGGACGCCCCCGACACGGTCTTCGTCTGGCAGGTCGGTGTCGCCGCCCAGGCCCGCGGCCGCGGTATCGCCGGTCGCCTGCTCGAGCGCCTCGTCGAGCTACCCGCCTGCCGCGACGCTCGCTGGCTCGAGACCACCGTCACCCCCGACAACGCGGCGTCGGAGGCGCTCTTCGCTTCCTTCGCCCGACGCCTCGGTGCCGGTCACGACGTCCGGCCCTATTTCGATCGCGATCACTTTCCCGGCGACGACCACCAGCCCGAGCGCTTGCATCGCATCGGGCCGCTGTCGCCGGCGAGCTGATCTTGGACCCTTTTTTCCGAAGGAGCTCTTGATGAGAGTTTTTGAACGCCTCGAGTCCGAGGTGCGTGGATATTGCCGCAACTTCCCGACGGTCTTCACCCGTTCACAGGGCGCTCACCTCTTCGATGAGTCAGGCGACCGGTACATCGACTTCTTCGCCGGTGCCGGCGTGCTCAACTACGGCCACAACCACCCGCGTCTCAAGCGCCAGCTGATCGAGTACCTGAGCGAGGACGGTGTGCTCCACAGCCTCGACATGGCGACCACCGCCAAGCGCCGCTTCTTGGAGCGCTTCGATGACGTCATCATCAAGCCGCGGAAGCTCGACTACAAGGTCCAGTTCCCGGGGCCGACGGGGACCAACGCGGTCGAGGCCGCGCTCAAGCTGGCGCGCAAGGTCACCGGCCGCCACAACGTCATCTCGTTCACCAACGGTTTCCACGGTATGACGCTGGGCTCGTTGTCGGTGACCGGCAACGGGGCCAAGCGTGCCGGTGCCGGAGTGCCGTTGGGGCATGCCACGGCGATGCCCTTCGACGGTTACTTCGGCGCCGACACCGACACCATCGAGCAGCTGCGCGCCTACCTCGAGGACGCCAGCAGCGGGCTCGACCACCCGGCGGCGATCATCGTCGAGACGGTGCAAGCGGAGGGCGGTGTCAACGTCGCTTCCTTCGAGTGGCTCGAGCGCCTCGCGGCGCTCGCCAGAGAGCACGGCGTGCTGCTCATCGTCGACGACATCCAGGTCGGCTGCGGCCGGACCGGTCCCTTCTTCAGCTTCGAGC
>JAGQSE010000446.1 GCA_020439725.1 Acidobacteriota bacterium | reverse complement strand
GACGGTCAACAAGACACGGCCCAGGTGCCGACCCACTAGGAGGAATGAATCATGGCTACGATCAAGGAAGGTCTCGATGCGCTGATGGATCTCGACGGCATCATCGCGTGTTGCGCCGTGGACAGCGAGAGCGGCATGATGCTCGCCGCTGCCGGTGACACCAGCAAGGTGAACCTCGAGACCGCCGCCGCCGGCAACACCGAGGTGGTGCGTTCGAAGCGCAAGACCATCAAGGCCCTGGGCCTGAACGAGGACATCGAGGACATCCTCATCACCCTCGGCAAGCAGTTCCACATCATCCGTCCCCTGACCACCAACCAGGCCCTGTTCATCTACGTGGTGCTCGACAAGTCCCGCGGCAACCTGGCGATGGCCCGGCTCAAGCTGGCCGCCGTCGAGAAGGACGTCACGTTCTGAGGCAGTCTTCGTGAGCGGCTCCTGGAGAGGCCCGGAACGATCGCCGGACCTCTCCGGGAGCCATCACGATTCTCGATTCCTACACCCACGGTGAACCCGCTCCCGGCGGTCGTTCGCTCAACGGTTTCAGTCCATGGCGTGCCCTGAGAGGTGGAAGGGTCCAGGCTCATGAAGACCATCCTGCTGGTCGACGATGACGAGGACGTGCTGGCGTCCGTGAAGCGGGTTCTCGGCGACCCCCGCGAGGGGTGGGTCTGTCATACCGCGCGGGACGGTCAGGAGGCGATGACCAAGCTGGCCGAAGAGCCCGTGGACCTGCTGGTCACCGATCTCAGGATGCCCGACATGGACGGCGTCGACCTGCTGGCGGCGGTCCAGCGCGAGTACCGCGGCCTGCCGGTGATCATCTTGAGCGGTCTCTCCGACGTGCGCGCGGTGGCTCCGGGGGCCTTCGCCGATCTGCCGGTGCTGCAAAAACCCGTTTCGACCGCGAAATTGAAGCAGCTCGTGCGCCAAGAGCTCGAGCGCTGGCAAGCGGGGCACACCCGCGACATCAGCCTGTCCTCGCTCTTGTTGCTGATGCGGATCGAAACCAAGACCTGCATGATCCAGGTCACCGACGGCAACCGCTGGGGTGAGCTCCAGCTCTCCGAAGGACGCGTGGTCGGCGCCCGTCTCGACGACGAGGGCTCCGACGAGGACCCCGTCGCGGTCATGCTCGGCTGGGACCGGGTGAGCGTCGACGTCTTCCCGGCGCACTGGAGCGACACCCACCCGGTGGTCGCCGACCCGTCCCTCGAAGAGCCCTGGGAGACTTCGGAGCTCCGATCCGGGACGTCGTCGACGGACGCCCCCTCGACCCAGGCCATCGACCCGGAGATCCTCGAGATGGTGCGCCGAGCCGCGCCGTCCACCGGTGCCCTCGCGCTGTTGCTCGCCGACCGCGCCAAGGGGCGGGTCGTCGCCCATCTGCAGCCCCTGGCCACGGATCGCTCGATCGATCTCGAGCTCGGCGCCGCGGCGGAGGCCCTGGCCCTCCAGACCTCTCTCGCCGACCGCCTCGAGGAGGGCGACGAGGTCGAGGAGCTCGCCTTCACCACCCGCGATCATTGCGAGGTCCTGCGGCCGGTCGCCAAGCATCCGGACCTCTTCCTCTACGGTTTGTTCGAGCGCTCGCAGTTCAACGTCGCCATGGCCAGCCTCGCGATGCGGTCCCTCGAGACCGGTCTCGAAGAGCTCGAGCCGAAGGGCCCAGGGGAGGCCTGACGGTGGCCGCCTTCGGCTTGGGCAACGAGCTCATCGTCCGGGTGGTCTACGACGGCCCGCCGCGGGCCGGCAAGACCACGAGCCTGCGCTCGCTGGCGGCCGGCTTCGGACGCCCCGTCGAATCGCCCGGCGAGGCCGAAGGGCGTACCCTCCTCTTCGACTGGATGGAATACGTCGGGGGCTGGTTCGAGGGTCGGAGCATCCGCTGCCAGGTGATCGCCGTCCCCGGCCAACGGAGCCTCCAGGCGCGCCGCCGGGCCCTCCTCGCCCTCGCCGACGTCGTCATCGTCGTCGGCGACACGACGCCGGAGGGCCTCGACGAGCTCGAACCCCACCTCCGCGAGCTACGCGCCGATCTCGACCGGTCGGACGGGGTGCGACCCGGGGTCCTGGTCCAGGCGAACAAGCGCGACCTGCCCGAGGCCCTGCCCCTCGAGGAGATCCTCCGCCGCCTCGACGACCCCGATCTGGCGGTCGACGAGACCGTCGCGACGAACGGCTCGGGCGTCCGCTCGGCCTTTCTGCACGCGCTGCGGCTGGCCCTCGACCGCGTCCGGTCGAGCTTCCCCCGGGACCCGCGGCGAGACCCGCGACCGGATATCGAGGGCGCCGAGGACCTCATGGACCTCCTGCGCCAGGCCGACCGCGAGACGGCGCCGCCGGAGCCCGGGGAATCCCGCGATCCGCGCAGCGATGTCCGCAACCTGCTCCGCAACGAGCTCGCCGACCCGCAAGGACCCGAGACCCCCGACGGGCTGCCGCGGCCTCCCGACCCGGAGGTCAACGGCAGCCTGCTATGGCCGCCGGTGCGCGGACGCCTACATCTCCTGGCCGCCTGCTCGAGCGGCGGCTTCGACGCCGTACAGAGCGACGAGGGCGATTGGAACGCCGCCGGCAACCTGCGCTGGCACGCCCATTCCTTCGCCTCCGACTGCTATGGCGAGCTGTCGGAGGCTCGCCGGGCATTGGGCCAGTGGGCGAACTTCCACGCCTCGGTGAAGACCTGCATCAGTCCGGACCGCGCGCTGGTGGTCACCGCCGGTGGCGCCGACGGCTGGCGCTTGTGGCAGGTGGTGCAGGAAGACCCGACTCTCTACGACCTGATCCTCGACGCGCTCAGCCTCGAGTCTCCGGTCGAGGTGGCAGACCGGCTGTGGCGCTCGGCGCAGGCGCTCATCGGTGTCCGGGTGGAGCTCCTCAAGGCGGGGCTCCGGGTGCCCTGCGCCCTCGAGACCTGCGGCATGGCTCGCGGCCGGTGCGTCTACTTCGGCAGGATGCCTTCACCGGGCCACTCCCTCCCGCCAGGCCCGTCGGAAGACCGCCGTACCTTCCTCCGGCTCCGCTTCGGCGATGCGATGACGGTGATCCGCAACAGCGCCGGACCGAGCATCGGCCAGATCTTGGACCGACTCGAGGACCGCCGGCGGCGAGCCCCGTCGCGCAACTGGGTGGCCGAGATCCTATCCGCCCTGCTGATCGAGCCCTGAGCCCCCCGGGGCGGCCGACAACAGGGGCAGCGACAGCTCGACGCGGCCGCCCTTGGAATTGCGATTGCGCAGCGTCAGCGAACCCCCGAACTGATCGGCCACCCGCTGAGCGATGGCCAGCCCCAGACCGGTGCCCCCGCGCCGGCGGGAGAAGAAGGGCGTCCCCAGCCGGGACAGATCCTCGGGCGGGAAGCCGGGGCCCTCGTCGTCGATCACGAAGCGGCACTGCAGGGGAGGCTCGGGACCCTTGGCGGCCCTGCCCCGGCCGCCGCCGTTGGCGGGCTTCGAGAGCTCCACGCGGACGTGGACCGTACCGTTCGGTGGTGAGAACTGGATGGCGTTGGTGATCAGGTTTCTCAGCGCGCCCACGACCCGCGCCTGGTCCACCAGGAGGGTGCTCGCCACGGCCTTCTTGTGCACCCGCACCTCGACTCCCCGCGCCGCCGCGATCTCCGCGCAGTCCTGCACGGCCTCGTCGATGAGCTGCTCCGGCCTTCCCTGGAACAGGCTGTCTCCCGCGGGTTTCCCGTACTCGAGCAGCGCCCGCATCAAACCGCCCAGACGCCGGGTGCTGCGCATCAGCGCCTCGACGTCCTCGGTGAGCAGAGGCCGGTCGATCTCGCCTTCCTCGCGCACGCTGCTGAGGATCGACTCGCAGCGGGCGGTGATGGCGAAGACCGGGTTGCGCACCTCGTGGGCGACGCCGGCCACCAGCGAGCCCAGGGCCTCGGTGGTCTCTCGCCGGGCGACGGCCTCCTGGAGGGCGACCAGCGACGAGATGTCGCGGGCGGTCACCAGGATCGCCGGCTCGCTCTCCGGCGTCTCGGGCATACGGTGCGCCGAGACCTCCCAGGTGGTGTTCGACTCGGGAACGCGGATCTGGCGAAAGACGCTCGGCCAGTCACCGGCCAGGAGCTCCTCGACGGCACCGACGACCTCGCTCCACAGCGGTGATTGTCCGAGGGTCTGTACCCGCCGTCCGAGAACGGCTTCCTGACCTTGATCGAGCAAATCCCCCGAGCCCGTGCTGGCCTCGAGGACGTGTCCGGCCTCGTCGAGGACGAGGATCGGAAAGCCCAGAGCGTCGATCGTCCTCTGCCAATCCCGAGCCGTTCGGGCCAAGGATTGCTGCAGGTCGAGAAGCTCGCGCTCGCGTTCGGTCACGCGCTCCCAAGGCTCCGAGGTGTGTGGGTCTTCGCTTCGTCCTGCGGCCATGGCAACCCCCTCCACTCTCCCGTTTCGAAACCTTTAGCATAGCGAGCTCCCGGCCCGTCGGGGGAGCTCGGCTCGGTTTCGATCTCGCGATCGCGTCGTCGCATGGGGGGGCGCGTGGGTTCCGATCGGTCAGGGACGAAGGCTGGCGAGGCGGTGATTGGTCA
>JAGQSE010000445.1 GCA_020439725.1 Acidobacteriota bacterium | reverse complement strand
CGGTGAGCTGTTCGGCGGCGGCATGCTCGGGGCCGGCTCAGGAGCTGATCGAGCGCCTCGTGCTGACGGCGGGAGGGTCGATCCAGATCGACGTCGCCGACCGGCTCACTGCCGAGCAGATCGGGACCCTCAATTGCACGCTCTACGCCGACCATCACATGATCCTGCCTGCGGAGCACCTGTCGTTTCAGGAGATTTTCGCGGCGCTGAGCACCGCGATGGTCACCAACCAGGAGATCAGCCTCCGGATCGTCGACGGGTCGCCCGATTGCGAGATCCGATATATCTCGCTGTACAGCCCTACGACCGCAGGGTAACCACCGAACCGGCGCCTTCGACCGCGGGGTTACCGACCCACAGGTCCTACACCTCGCGGTCGAAGGCCGACCGCGCCTTCTCTCGCCAGGCCCCTCTCCGCCGCCGCTCTACCCGACGAGATCGTCTCCGGTCCGGCGCGCATCCCTTGGGATCCATGATCCGGGCAGGCCCGGAGCGGAGCCTCGTCGCCGTCGGCTCGCTGACGGCGCAGTCCCCCGCTGCTGCCGATGCCGGTCTTGGGGACCGCGGCAGGCGGGACTGGCGACAAGAGGCTGCCCGAGGCTACCGCCGGGCCTTCGAGCGGTTGAGCGCCACGGCGGCGCGGATCAGCTCCTTGAGAGCCTCCTCGTCGATCTCGTCTCCCTCGTGGAAGTCGATGGCTCGCCGGGTGTTGCCCTCGAGGCTCGAGTTGAAGAGCCCCGACGGATCCGCCAGCGACGCGCCCTTGGCGAAGGTCATCTTGACGACCTGCTTGTAGGTCTCGCCCGTCGACAGGATGCCGTCGTGCTCCCAGACGGGAACGCCCCGCCACTTCCAGGTCTCGACGACCTCCGGATCCGCCTCGTGCACCAGGGCGCGGATCCGGGCGAGCGTCTCGCCGCGCCAGTCACCAAGGTCGACGATCTTCTGGTCGATGAGCTCGGAGGGGGTCTTGTCGTCGGTCGATTCGGACTTCTTCATGGTTTTCTCATCCTCGTGGCAGAAACGCGTCGATCCGAGGGTACACCGGGGCCACACCGAACCCGCCTAACACGCCCGGGAAGCCGATGCTTCACCGGGATGGGCGGCTCACGGCTCAGGTTCCTTTCTTGGGTGGCAGGGCGGCGACGAAGCTCTCGCAGTGCTCGACCCAGAAGCGGAGCTCGGCTTCGCCTTCGAGGCCCGGCGGGTCGACGTAGACATAGCCCTGCATGGGCTTGCCCGTGAAGTCCATCTCGCGAACGTGCTCTCGGCCCAGCAGCTCGACATAGCTCGCCTTGCCCACGCGGGCCATGAGCGACGAGCCCGAGACACCGGCGAACATGTGGCCGCCCCTCAGGAAGGCGATGCCACCGAACATCTTCCTCTCGCCAATCAGGGGATGCCCCGCCAGCAGGCGACGGATGCGGTCAGCGAGCCCTTCGTCGTAGGCCATATCGTCGTTTCGCGCCTTCCTCTCGAGGTCCGGAACGGGGAGCACTAGTCATCGGCCGGCGGGTGGAGCACTTCCGCGCTCAGCCGGTCGAGGTTCTGCTCGTTACCCGGCACCACGATGCTCTCGAGACGGCGGCCCGTCTCCTGGTTGTCGAAGGCCTGGGACCAGGAGACCCGGGTTCCCACGGGCGTGGCTTCGAGCGAGATCGTCAGGCGGTACTGGGGCACCGAGACGTGCCGCACGACCAGCCGGGTCGGGGGCTCGATCCGCTCGAACACGCTCTCGTTGGGATAGTCGTGCCCGTTGGGCCCGTGCATCTTCAGGGACCAGCGGCCACCCGGCTCGAATTCGCAGACCTCGAAGGTGTTGGTGAAGCCCGCCGGTCCCCACCACCGCGCCAGGCGAACGGGGTCGGCGATGGCGGCGAAGACGTCCTCGACCGAAGCCGGGATCTCACGCGATGTGTTGTAGGTCGTCAACGGTTGCTCCCAGGGAGGGCGTCTGCGCCGGCGAGCCGACGTCTCTCGAGGTACTCGACGCTCCCGTTTCTCAGAAAGACTTGGTCAGCGTCAGTCCAGCCAGGAAGATCGCGCCCTGGCCAACGTCCTCGCCGCTCGTGCGCACGTTGATCTCGGCCCCGAGGGCAAGGAAGGGGCTGATGGCCCAACCGTTCTTGAGCCGCGCCCGATACCCCGCCTCGGCGGTGGGCTGGAAGACGACGACGTCGGTACTCCCCGAGCGCCCCCGGTCTTTCCAGTCGATGGCGAGGAACCAGACGTCCGCCCGGCCGCCGAAGAACCAGCCGTCCCCCGAGTCGTGGAGGGTGTAGCGATACCCCACCGTCACCCCGGGGCCACCGCCCTCCTCGTTGTCGTGTTCGCCATAGTCTTTGCGATCGGTGAAGTTGTAGCCGGCTCGCAGAAAGAGCGAATGATGCGCCTCGAGCGGAAGCTCGACCTCCGCTTCCGCGATCACGCCGGCGGGATAGCCCTGGACGGTCACACCGACGGGAGCGGCAGCAACGGCACCGGCCGAGAGGACGAGGAAGGCAGCGGTCAGGATGAGCTCGTTCCGCATGGGGGGCCTCCTGGTTGGCGGACAAGATCGAGGAGACGCTTCGACTCGCAACAAGCTACCACGGCCGGAGCGGCCGGCCGACGAGTTGCCGGAGCAGGACGAGGATCTCGTCGTAGACCTGGCCCCTGCGGTGCTTGGAGAGGGCGGATCGGCGGATGTCCTTCCGCCTCCCACGAACGCGCAAAGGCTCGGAGCAGCGGCCCTACCCCGCCGCTCCGAGCCTTCGGGTTGCTCAGAATCCCGAGATCAGCGACGACCGATGCGGCGCACGGGACCGTCGAAGGTCGGCACGGAGACCACGAACGGATCGAGCGGATAGCACAGCGCCTGTTCTTCGAGGATCCCCAGGGCGATCTTCTCGCCCATGCGCAGGCTGTCGTAGTAGTCCGAGAAGTAGTGGACGCCCGCCATGTTGCGACCGATCGAGATGTTGGCGGCCAGCTTGTTGAGCTCGCCCTCGAGGGTCAGGTAGCAGTCGACGTGGACCGGTTGCAGCTTCTTCCCGGTAGTGTCCGGAACGAAGGCGACCGGCTGGTCTCCCGGCATCGGCGTACGGGTGAAGAAGACCTCCTCCGTCGTCTTGGCGCCCTTGCTACCGCCTGGGGTACAGCGACTGACGAGGACGGCGCTGGTATCGAAGAAGGCCTTGAGCATCGTCACGCAAGCACCCGCCACGGTGGCGTGCCCCGCGCCATAGGAGGGATGCATCGGCGACCCCTCCTGGAAGGCCATGGGGAGGAGCTTGGTGCCGGGTGTCTTGCCCACCGTGTTCTTCTTCACGATGGCCTTGACGGTATCCCCGATGGACGTCTCGAGCTCCGAGAATCCCTTGCAGACCGAGGGGAACCGCTGCTCGATCTCACCGGCTCTCTCGATGCGTGCCGCGAGGGCCTCCGGGCGCAGCCGGCAATGCGTGTTGAACTTCTGGTAGCGCACCGCCTTGAGCGCCCGGGTCGCCACCTCGGTCACCAGAGTCAGGATGTGCGGACCGCCCCAGAGCGCGAAACCGCCTGCTTGCCGGTTGCGGGGGGCGGTGTCCGCGTGCAGCTTGCCGCCCCCCGAAAGCTTGTCGAAGGCCGGATCGAAGGCCGCGATCTCGGGATCCTTGGGCGTCTGCATGCCGAGGAGGAGGAGGCAGGCGTTGAGGTACGCCTCGTACAGCGCGTCATAGTGGACGAAGGTGGCGAGATCGCGGGGCGTCGAGATGAACCGCCGGGTGACCCCGGTAGATGGCCCGAAGATGTCCGCTTCATTCCCCGTCTGCGTATCCTTGCCGTTCTGCACCGCCAACCACTCGTCCCACGCGGTCATGAAGTCGACACCTTCCATGGCCGTCGGGACCCGCTGATTGGCGCGGATCGCGCCATAGCGGACCCTGCCATCGGTGGCCTCGTCCTCCCCGGCGACGCTCTTGTTCCCCAAGAGCATGAGCTGCGAGAGATAGGGGCCGTGCTCGACCCCCGGAGAGGAGCCGCGGAAGGCGGTCTGGCAGGTGATCTCACCGCCGACGTTCTTGCGCGGGCGACCCGCCTTGCCCGAAAGGTCGTAGCCGATCTTGTTCAGCCTCTTCGTAGACGCTTTGAGCTCCGCGCTTGCCGATCCAACCTTGAAGTCCGCAAGCGGCACGTCGCGCAGCAGGGCGAGCTCGTAGACCTCGGCCATCTCATAGGCCAGCTCGCAGGAGCCGAGAGCCGGCGGCGGCGCCATGGTCACCGCCTCCGCATCGGGTCCTTCGAGCTCGAAGACCAGCCCCGCGGTGGGCGCCTCCCATTTGCGTTGCTTCATCTCGGACACCGGAACCCGGGAGGTGAAGGTGTCGACGAAGCCGTTGTCGATGGCGGCGCGGAAGGCCCGGAACGCCTCCGGGTCATTGATCAACCCGGTCGCCGGATCGTGGTCGAGGCCCTTGGTGAAGTTCATGGCGTAGCGGGCACCGGAATAGCGCTGCTCGTCGCCGTTGCTGCGGTGAACCGGGTGCTCCCGGTCGTAGGCCAGCTGGGCCGCTGCGTCACGGACCCGTTTGGCCGATGCGCGTCGATCGTCCGTCATGTCGTCTACTCCCTGCTCCAAGAGGTTGGTGGTCCCTGGGTTCGGGTCGGCTGACCGATACCCGAGGAAGTAGACGGACGCGGACGTTTCTTTCCGGTTGGAGTGGAGCGGAGCGAGGTGCTCAGTTGCCCTCTAGGGCTCAACCATCCACGGGAGCTACCGCCGATACACCGTGACCAGCCGATCGCTGTCGAAGATGGCGACCGGCGAGATCACCGTCTCGTTGTCCGGTGGCGGGCCACCCCAGCGCTCCTGGACCTTGGCGCGGACGATCGGGTCGCTTAAATCGAAGTCGCGAATGGTCTCGAGCTCACCGAGGTCGATCCCCAATGCCCGGTCGAAGATCTTCCACACCAGCTCGGAGCAGTAGATCCGGTCGTCCGACCACTCGAAGTAGAGGTCGTAGTGCTTGCCGTCGAACGCCTCGCCGACCTGGAGCATTCGCTCTAGCGCCGCCTCCGTCAGCACCGTGTCGGCGTCTCGAAGCCGCTTGACCACGAAATGCCCGCTCTCGCCGCGGCGGGTCCACTCGTCGAGGGGCGTCAGCTTCACCGGCTCCACCGCTTCATAGACCAGCGGCTGGCCATCCTGGATGTAGACGACTCCCATGTGGCTGTACCGGGAGCCGGTCGCCTTCTGGATGGCCAAACTCTGGGCCGATCGCGAGGTATGGAAGACGATGTCGCCGTCGCGGGGCTCGTAGGCGGGCGAAGCGCCACAAGCTCCCGCGGCAAAGAGGACGAGCAGGAGCCAGGCCCGCCTCATCTTTCGACCCTCCTTCGCTCCGAGGTCGGGCCACCGACCGCTGCTCGCGCGCTTGCGGGACACACCGACTCCGACC
>JAGQSE010000444.1 GCA_020439725.1 Acidobacteriota bacterium | reverse complement strand
GGCCGACCACCATCGGGAAGCGCAGCCGAAAGTCCCCCTGGTCGGGTGCCAGGACCTGCTGATACTCGATCTCCACCTGGATCTCCTCGCCGGGGCCGATGTTGGCCACCGAGGTGGTGAAGACGTTGGGGCGCTCCTGCTCCACCAGCGAGGCGCGGCGACCCTCGTCACGGGCCTGGGCGTAGGTCCGCTTCGCCTCTTCCTTCTCTTGGATCTGGCCTTCGATGATCCGCTCGCCGACCACCATGCGCAGCGTGTCGACGGCGGCGTCGGGAGGCAGGGGGAAGACGTAGACCCCCTCCTGCCACCGGTCGGTGGGATTGGTGAAGCGCTGGACGACCCGGCCGCGGGTGATGGGCCCGGTGACCTTGAGGTGGACCTGGGTGCCCAGGGCCGGCGCCTCGAGATAGTGCCCCACGGACTGCGTGCGGTAGAGCAAGCCCCCCTGCGTCTCGGCCAGCGTGACGCTGCCCTCGGGGACGGCGTCGGGTTCCGACGGCGTCCGAGCGCCGCCGGCACCGACCTCGCCGCCCTCGCGCGAGACCTCCTGGCCGTGGAGCGGCGCGACCGCGGCGGCCAGGCACAGGAGCAGCGCCGCGATCCCCACGGCGACCTGAAGGTGGTACTTCATCCGGTTCATGATTCCCCCCGTAGCGTTCCGGGGCGCACCGCCGGGCCGTCCATTCGGCGCCGGCGGGCGTCCCTGGGGGAGATTCGAACCTTCGGCCGTGCCGTGGCGCGGGCGGCTTCGAGGCGGTCTCGGGCAGATTGAGGCGATCCCATGGCGGCGCCTCGGGCGGTCGAGACCGTGGGGTAGAGTCTCGCCATGGAACGCCCCAACCTCTACTCCATCGCGGTGGTCGACGACGAAGCGGACCTGTGTGAGACCGTCGCCTTCGCCTTGAAGCGCGAGGGGTTCGGCGTCACCACCTTCGCCGACGGCGAGCGTGCCTGGCAGAGCTTCCAAGAGCAGCTCCCGGACCTCGTCGTCCTGGACATCCTGATGCCTCACCTCGACGGGCTCGAGCTGTGCCGACGGCTCCGCGCGCTGTCGGATTCGCTGCCGATCATCTTCCTGACCTCGAAAGACGACGAGTTCGACCGCGTCCTCGGCCTCGAGCTCGGCGCCGACGACTACCTGTGCAAGCCATTTTCGATGCGCGAGCTGGTGGCGCGGGTGCGGGTGCTTCTGCGCCGGCTGGCGCTCCTCCGGCGACCGGCGGAGGACAACGGCGAGGAACCGCTCAAGATCGGCCCCTTGGAGCTCGACCAGCAGCGCTACACGGTGCGCTGGCACGAGCAACCGGTGCAGCTGACGGTGACCGAGTTCCTGCTGCTGCGCGCCCTCGCCCGCCGGCCGGGGCACGTCAAGAACCGCCAGCAGCTCATCGAGGAGGCCTACTCCCACGACACCTACGTCTCGGAGCGCACCATCGACAGCCACGTCAAGCGGGTGCGCAAGAAGTTCCACGGCGTCGACCCCGAGTTCGACGGTCTCGAGACGGTCTACGGTCTTGGCTATCGCTACCGCTCTTAGGTCCGTCGGCCGCCGCGGTCTGCGCCTGGCGTCGCGGATCTGGCTCCGCCTGCTGGCCTTCAACGTCCTCCTGGTCTTCCTGCCGGCGGCGGGGCTGCTCTACCTGGCCTCCTACGAGCAGGAGCTCCTCGAGGCCCAGGAGCACGCCATGGCGCAGGAGGGCCGGATCCTCGCGGCGGCGCTGTCGGATCTCGGGGCTTCGGGGCTCGAGGCGGACGATCCCGCTTCGGGCGGCGGCCTGCTCCGGCTCGAGGCACAGCGGGTGATCCTGCAGGTCAACCGCCAGAGCGCCTCGCGGCTGCGTGTCCTCGACGAGGACGGCGAGCTCCTCGCCGACTCGGCGAGCCTCGGTCCCCAGCGCGGCCCCGGCGCGGGCCGCGACGAGCGCTATCTCGAGCCCCCGGCCCGCACCGGCTGGGCCTACCGCCTGGGTAACGCGCTCTATCGTCTCGTCGCCACGGTCCTCGACCGGCCCGAGCCGCCCGTCGAGCCGGTGGAGGAGTCGGTGCCCTGGATCGAGCGGCGCGAGGTGCGCACGGCCCTCGACGGCAGCTATGGCGCCGCCAGCCGACCGACCCCGGGACAACGCTCGCTGACCCTCTACTCGGCGCTACCCATCCGCGACGGCCAGCGCGTCGTCGGCGTGGTGCTGGTGTCCCGCTCGACCTACCGCATCCTGCAATCGCTCTATGAGATGCGGACGGCGATCTTCCGCATCATCCTCGGCTCGGTGCTCGCCGCGGTGGTCCTGAGCCTGTTGGTGGCGACCACCATCGTCGGGCCGCTGCGCCGGCTGCAGCGCCAGGCCAGCGATCTCATCGACCGGCGTGGGCGGCTGCGGGGAGCCTTCAGCGGTTCCGGCCGCCCCGACGAGATCGGCGACCTGGCGCGGGCCCTCGAGGAGCTGTCGCACCGCCTCGCCGAGCACATCGGCTTCATGGAAGGTTTCGCCGCCGACGTCGCCCACGCCTTCAAGAACCCTCTCGCCTCGATGCGGGTCGCCGCCGAAACCCTCGAGGACGTCGACGACGAGGCGGACCGGTTGCGCTTCGCGGGGATGATCCAGCAGCAGGTGGCACGCATGGAGCGCATGTTGTCGGCGGCCCGGGACCTGACCCACCTCGACGCCCAGCTCGAGCAGGAAGAGCGGACCCCGGTCGAGCTCCGGCGGCTCCTCGGGGAGTTGTGCGACGCCTATCGCCTGCGCGGCGCCGAGCACGACGTCGGTTTCGACCTCGAGCTGCCACCGGCCCCGGTGATCGTCGAGGCCACCGAGGAACGGCTCGCCCAGGTCCTCGAGAACCTCCTCGACAACGCCCTGAGCTTCGCTCCCAGCGGCTCGGTGGTCACGGTGCGGCTCACCACCGATGGCGGTCGGGCCGAGATCACGGTGGCGGACCAGGGGCCCGGGATTCCCGCTGCCCACCTGGAGAAGATCTTCACCCGCTTCTTCACCTATCGCCCCGAACCCTCGCCCCACGACGGCGGCACGCGCGACCATACGGGTCTCGGATTGTCGGTGGTGGCCGCCGTGGCCCGCGCCTACGGCGGCCGGGCGCGAGCCGCCAACGGCCGCGACGGTGGCGCCGAGCTGATCGTCGAGATCCCCGTCGCGCCGACGAGTCAGAACGCCTGAGGAGCGAGATAGGGCTCTAGCCTTCCCGCCGGAGGACATCCTGCTAGAGTCCCTGCCGAGCGAGCCCCGAACCCAGCCGGAGATCCCCATGGCCGTCGAAATCCGCGGAACCTATGCCGGAAACCTCAAGACCCGTCTGGTCCATGGCCCCTCGGGTGCCGAGATCTTCACCGCTGCGCCGGTCGACAATCAGGGCGACGGCAGCTCCTTCTCCCCCACCGATCTGGTGGCCGGGGCCCTCGGCGCCTGCATGATGACCATCCTTGGCATCATGGCGGAGCGCAACGGCATCTCCATGGAAGGCGTCGAAATGCGGGTGGTCAAGCACATGACCTCGGATCCGCGGCGCATCGCGGAGCTCGAGGTGGTGCTCTACATGCCACCGAACCTCGCCCCGGACGACCGTCTGAAGCTCGAGCGCGGTGCCCTGACCTGCCCGGTCCACCGCAGCCTGCTCGCCGAGATCGGCAAACCGGTCCGTTTCGTCTACGACGGCGAAGAGCTCTGACGCCGGAAGCGGCGGAGCGCGAACTCCGGCGGTCCGTCACCGTATAGCCCCTGTGGAACCGATCCTCTGGGAGCCGCGCCCGGGCGCGGTGATAGGATCCAAGGTCCCCGCGGGTCCCTCGACGAGACGACGCGCGGTGAGCGGCGAACGCCGCGGGGCCCTCCGCCGGTTCCCGCTCAGGCCACAGGAGACCACCATGCGCCGTCCGCTCCACCGCCACGTCATCGCCGTTTTCCTTCTCTTCGCCGCGCTTTTCGCCGGCGCCCCCGTCACGGCCCAGGACGACCCCGAGTCCGAACTCGGGGAGATCTTCTTCGACTCGGTCGAGGTCAACGTGGTCAACGTCGACGTCTTCGTGACCGACCGCCAGGGCAATCCCGTCCACGGGCTGACACGCGACGACTTCGAGCTCCTCCAGGACGGCAAACCCGTCGAGGTGACCAATTTCCTGGCTGTCGAGGACGGCGCCGAGGGTGGTCCCGGGGTCACCGTCCGCGACCTGGGTACCGAGCCCATCAACGGCACCGCCGCGGCCCCACCACCCGCCCAGCTGCCGCCGGACCAGCGGCTCCACGTGGTGATCTTCATCGACAACCTCAACATCCGCCCCAACAGCCGCAACCAGGTCATCGACCGCTTGCGGCGCTTCTTGCGCGACAGCCTCGACAACCAGGACCGGGTGATGCTGGTCAGCTTCGATGGCAGCGTCCACATCCTGCAGGAGCTGACCTCGATCCCCGAGCTGGTCCAAGACTCGCTCGACAAGCTCGAGAAGGCGTCGGCTCGCGGCATGGACATCGACGTCGAGCGGCAGAGGATCCTGCGCGACATCGAGGACGTCCAGATCGACGCCTCGGCCTTTAGCGACGGCACCGCCGAGGTCTTCGCCCACCAGGCTCTCGAAGCGATCCGCACCCACGCCGCGGGCATCCAGGGGCGAACCCGGTTCACGCTCAACGCCATGAGCCAGCTGGTCGACTCCCTTGCCGGGCTGTCGGGGCGCAAGGCGCTGGTCTATGTCAGCGGCGGGATCTCGCTACGCCCCGGGCAGGCCCTGTTCCAGGCCTGGCAGGCCAAGTTCGGCCAGGTTCCCAACCTGGTCAACTCGGTGGCCGGCGCCGGCGAAACACTGTCCTACGACACCACCCTGGACTACCAGAAGCTCATCGCCAAGGCCAACGCCAACCGGGTGATCTTCTACACCATCGACGCCGCCGACTCCGGCAACTTCGGAGCCGTCAGCGCCGAAGTCGGCGGCTTCGACCTCTCGGCCTTGAACACCCAGTCGGCGGGCCGTACCTGGACCTCGGAGCTCGAAACCGTCGAGCGCTCGGGCGTCCGGCAGGCCTTCCAGCTCCTCGCCGACAGCACCGGTGGTCTCGCCTTCATCAACACCCGCGGCCTGGGCAAGACGCTGGGTCAGCTGGCGAGCGACTTCGAGTCCTACTACTCGCTGGGTTACGCCCCCGCCGGCGACCCCGACGGCAAGTACCACCGGCTCGAGGTCAAGCTCAAAGACGGCAAGGGGTACAAGGTGCGAAACCGCGCCGGCTACCAGGACAAGACGCAGGACGACCGGATGAGCGATCGCACCCTGTCGGCGCTGCTCTTGAACGCCCAGGACAACCCGCTCGGCATCGAGCTCGAGCGCGCCGCGGGAACCCCCGAGGAGAAGGGCGTCTACACCATCCCGCTGCTGCTCAAGGTGCCGCTGGGCCAGCTGGCGCTGCTCCCGGACCAGGACTACCATCGCGGCCGGCTGTCGGTGTTCATCGCGGTGCGCGACGAGAAGGGCGGCACCTCCGACGTCACCCGCATCCCGCTGCCCATCAACATCCCCAACGACAAGATCAACGAAGCCCTCGACCAGTACGCCGGCTACGAGTTCAAGGTGCGGATGAAGGAGGGCTTCCAGCGCGTCGCCGTCGGCGTCCGCGACGAGGTCGCGGCGGTGAATTCGACGTTGCGGCTGAATTTTCGGGTGGGTGGGTAG
>JAGQSE010000443.1 GCA_020439725.1 Acidobacteriota bacterium | reverse complement strand
TGAAGGCGTCGCAGAAGCGGACGAAACGCGCGCCCTTGAGCGAGGCGTCGATGTCGAGCACCCCGGCCAGATAGCCCGGCTGGTTGGCGACGATGCCGACGCTCTGGTTGCCCATGCGGGCGAAGCCCACGAGGATGTTCTTGGCGTAGTCGGCGTGGACCTCGAGAAAACGCCCGTCGTCGACCACCGCCTGGATCAGCTTGCGCATGTCGTAGGGCTTGTTGGGATCTTCGGGGATCAGCTCGTTGAGCGCCGGATCCTGGCGGTTGGGATCGTCCTCGCTGGTGCCCCGCGGCGGATCGTCGAGGTTGTTGCTGGGCAGAAAGGACAGGAGCTCGCGGATCGACATCAGGCAGGCGGCGTCGTTGGCGGCGGTGAAGTGGCTGACGCCGCTGGTGGCACTGTGGGTCGAGGCACCGCCGAGCTGCTCCTTGGTCACCTCCTCATGGGTGACGGTGCGGATGACGTCGGGACCGGTGACGAACATGTAGCTCGTCCCCTCGACCATGAAGATGAAGTCGGTGATCGCCGGCGAGTAAACCGCACCGCCGGCGCAGGGCCCCATGATGGCGCTGATCTGCGGCACCACCCCGGAAGCCAGCGTGTTGCGGAGGAAGATGTCCGCATAACCGCCGAGGGAGGCGACGCCCTCTTGGATGCGCGCACCGCCGGAGTCGTTGAGGCCGATGAGCGGCGCGCCGTTCTCCACCGCCAGGTCCATGATCTTGCAGATCTTGCGCGCGTTGGTCTCGGACAGCGAGCCGCCCCAGACGGTGAAATCCTGGGCGAAGACGTAGACCAGCCGGCCCTCGACGGTGCCATAGCCGGTGACCACGCCATCCCCCGGGATCGCCTTGCCGTCCATTCCGAAGTCGCGGCAGCGATGGGTGACCAGCGCGTCGAGCTCGACGAAAGAGCCGGGATCGCACAGCAGCTCGATGCGCTCGCGGGCGGTCAGCTTGCCCTCGGCGTGCTGCCGATCGATACGGTCCTGACCGCCTCCCCGGCGCGCCGCCTCCAAGCGCCGGTTGAGCTCGTCTAGGGCTTCTTGAGATCGGACTTCGGGCTGGCTCATGATTCCTCGCTCGCTGATCGCTGTGGATGGTCGGTGGTGCGGCCGGGAAACTCCATGGTAGCGATCGCCGCGTCGGTGTCCAGAGGAAATCCCACGAGAAACCCGCGACGACGGCGACCGGTGTAATCCGCCCGCGTTCCATATCACACCCGGCAGAGACGGCTCAACGACGAACGTCCCTCGGATGGTGCGTCTCCGCTTCTGTGTCAGAATGCCGCGCCGTGCCGTTCTCCGCCCTCGATACCGCCGCCGTCGCCCGCGCCCTCTCCCAGCTAGCCGAACAGAGCGAAGACCTCGTCGACGTCTTTCTCGAGCGCTCGGAGGTCGTGCTCCTGCCCCCGGACGGAGACCCGCCGGGGTTCCGCGTCACCCGCGAGGAAGGGCTCGCGGTGCGCCTTTCGCGCGGGGACCGCACCTGGCTGGCGGCGCGCGACGGGATCGAGCCACGCTCGTTCAGCGAAGCGCTCCGGCAGGTGGCCCGCGTTCTGCCGGCGGCCGCCTACCCCGAGCCCCGTCTCGACGTCGCACCGTGGGAAGGCCCGGCGACGGCGGAGGAGATGGCCACCTTCGGCCCCGACGTGCAGCGCCTGCTGCGCCAGGAGCACGTCGCCTTTCCGCTGCGCATGACCGTCTCGCGCCACCGCCGCTGGTTGCAGGTGGTCGGGGTCCAGCTGGTCCCCGGACCCCAGCGAGAGAGCTTCTACAGCTGCGTCGTCGAGCTCCCCTGGGGTCGCTTCGGCGCCCTCCTCCCCGCCGTCGACCGCGACGCCGCCCGCTGGGTGGCCCGCCAGCTGCTCGCCACCTTCCGCGCGCGCCAGGCGCAGCCACCGGAGCCCTATCGCGGGGTCGTCGTGCTCGGCCCGGCCGCCGCCGCGGTGCTGCTCCACGAGGCCGTGGCCCATGCCCTCGAGGCCGACACACTGGCCCTCGGCGGCCGCCCCGAGGCCGCTGTCGGTGTTCGTCTCGGAGCCCCCGGGCTGCACATCCTCGACGACCCCAACGCCGCTCCGGAAGGGGTCCGGCGGAGCGCCGACGACGAGGGCGTCCCGACCTGCCGCCGGTGGCTGCTGCGCGACGGCGTCGTCGAGCAGCCCCTGGCGGACAGTTTCTGGGCCCGTGCCTCGGGCGAGCTCATCCCCGGCGCGGCGCGCCGCGGCAACCGATTCTCCGCGCCGGCGCCGCGCTCGAGCCATCTCGAGGTGCTCCCCGGCGAGCTCTCTGCCGAGGACCTGGTCCACGACGCGGACGGTCTCTACCTGGGCGCCGCCGAGCGCGGCTCCCTCGATCCGCTCACCGGCGAGTTCACCCTCGTCGTTCCTCACGGCCGGCGAATCCGCCGCGGCGAAGTCGCCGACCCGGTCGGTCGCTGCCGGCTGCGCGGCTTCGTCGGCGACCTGCTCGGAACCGTCCAGGGGATCGGCAAGGACGTCGAGCACGCCGGCGCCGGCTGGTGCGCCAAGGGCGGGCAGAAGATGCCGGTGTGGGCCTCCACGCCGGCGCTGCGACTCGAGGGCGTCGAGGTCCTGGTATGAGCTCCGCCGCGGTCGAGGAGACGCTGGCGGCGGTGCGCGCCCTCGGCGGCGGACGCTACGAGGAGGTCGAGGTCTTCGCCAAGCGGGGGCGCTCGCGCCGCCTCGACCGCCGCGAGCAGCAGCGACTCACCGTCTACAGCCGCGAGCAGGGCTGGGCGGTGCGCGCCGGCGACCCGAGGGGCTCGTTCTTCGCCGCCGGCCAGGGCGCCCCGGATCCGGCGGGCCCCTGGCCCGAGGCCGACGGCCGGCCCCTGCGGCTGCCGGGACCGGTGTCGTCGCCGCCGTGGAGCGAGCCCTCGGATTTCGAGGCACCGCTGATCGGCGAGGGTGAGGGGCACGCCCTGCTCGACGCCCTCGCCACCGCGCTCGCCCGGGAGGTGGACGGCGCGCGGCTGGTCCACGCAGCCCTCGAGGATGGTGCCTACGAGATCGAGGTGGTCAACAACCGGGGGCTCGAGGCGGCCCACCGGGGACGGCTCGCCTCGCTCCACCTCGAGGCCGTCGACCGCTCCCGCCCCGGCGTCGTCGCCAGCCTCTATCTCGCGGAACGCGAGGCACGGCGTTTCGAGCCCGGTGGGCTGGCCCGCCGCCTCGCCGATCTCCTGACGGTGCGGCGCCAGGGGCGCACGCCGGAGCGGGATCGCGGAGAGCTGCTCTTGGCGCCGCCGGTGATGGTCCGAATGCTCGAGGGGTTGCTGCCGCTCTTCGTCGGTGCGGAGGCGCCGCGACGAGCGTCGGAGCTCCAGAACCGCCGCGGCAAGCTGGGCAGCGAGGTCTTGACCGTCCTCGACAACGGCCGGCTGCCGGGCGGCGTTCTCGAAGCGCCGGTGGACGGCGAGGGCGTGGCGACCCGCGAGGTGCTGCTCGTCGACCGGGGCGCCTTTCGGCAGGCGCTGGTGCCGTGGTGGGAAGCTCGCGACCCCGAGCTCCGAGCCACCGGCTGCAGCCGCCGTCCGGGCTGGCGGGACCAACCCAAGGCGGGGCCGACCCATCTCTATCTCCGGCCACGCGCCGGGGTGCGCGCCGGTGAGCTCCTCGAGCAGGTTGCCCGCGGCTACTACTTGATGGAGACCGACGCCGCCGGCAGCTTCGACCTCGAAGCCGATGCCTTCTCGCTCCCGGTCTGCGGTTTCGAGGTGAGAGCCGGGCGGGCCACGGCGCCCATCGCCGGCTGTGTGTTGACCGGCTCGATCGGCGCCTTCCTCCACGGTCTCCAGGCGGTGGCCCGCGACCTCCGGTTCCTCCCCGGAGCCGGGATGATCGGCAGCCCGAGCGCGCTGGTCACCGGCCTCGAGCTACGGGCGCGCTGAGCCCCGGGCGCCGAGGCCGCTAGCCGGCGGGGTTCGCCGAGGCGTCGAGGGTCGCCGCCGGCGTCGAGCTCCGCGGCACCAGGTTGAGGTCCAGACTGCTCGTGCTCCGCGCCGACGGTACGTAGCGCACCCGGCCGGAGCGGCTGCTGCCGGTGCTGGTCCGCGGCGCCCGCGGCGTGCTGTTGCCGATGGACGGCTGGGAACTCGAGCTGCGGGTCCGGGTCCGGGTCTCGCTGCGGCTCGACGAGCGGCTGCTCCGGCCGCTGCCGGGGGCCACCGCCTGGCCGAGGGTGCCACCGCGTTCGATGTTGTCGGGGGTCAAGACCCGCACCGCCGGTGCGTCGTCATCGTCCGGCTCGGCGGCGCGGGTGCCGGCCGCCGACGACACCGTGCCGCCGGTCGGGGCGGCGTCGGAACCCGGCTCCTCCCCGGCCCACTCGGGGCGCGGCAACAGGGCGTCGGCGCCGGCGTCGCTGGCACCATCCGATTCCGGGGCGCCATCGATCCGATCCGAGTAGACCATCAGCTTGGCGATGCGCGAGCGATCGTCATAGCTCTTGGGAGCCAGGGGCCGACGGTTCATCTCGCGGTAGCCGCGGAGCATGGACTCGACCACCAGATCGCTCTCGATGACCTGGGGATTGACCTCCGCGGTAGCGAGCTGGGGATCGAGGGCGAAGGCGCGGCTGTAGTGGCGCACGGCAGCACTCTTGTCACCGGCCCGCTCGTAGATCGCACCGGCCTGGTACTGAGCCCAAGCGTGATCCGGATCGTTTTCCAACACGCCTCGGAACTCCTTGAGCGCCTGGCGGGTACGCCCGGTCTGCTGCAGCAGCAGCCCGAGGTTGAAGCGCGCCGCGGTCTTGTCCGGCGCCAGAGCCACCGCCTGGCGGTAGGCCTCTTCGGCCTGCTCGGGGCGCTGGTCGAGAAGCAGCAGGTTGCCGAGGTCGTTGAGCACGTCGGGGTCGTCCGGGTGCTCCTGGGCCAGCTTCTGCTGCGCTTCGAGGGCCCGCTCGAGGTTGGGTGGAGCGGTGGTCATGGCCAGCAGGGCGCCGGCGGCGAGCAGACAGAGGAGGCCGAGGCCCCAGGTAGTGATCTTGTGCACGTCGGTGATCTCCCGTGATGCTGAGCGGAGCGGTCGTGCCGTCCCGCCGGTTCTTCAATCCCGGATCGGCTTCGCCTTGAGACGGACCTGGCTGCCCTCGCGTTCGACGCGGAACTGGACGGCCGCTCCTCCGGTCTTGGTGCGGATCTGGTCGAGCTGCTTTTCGAGGAAACGGCCGAAGGTGTCGAGGTCGAACCGCGGCGGGTCCGCGCCCCGGCACAACCCGGCGAACAAGGCCTCGACGGCTTCCGGGTCGATACGGTCGCGCACCGTGACCCCGGCCTCCGGGTCGAAACGCGGCGCGGCGGGGGCGGAGCGTGCCGCCGCCTGGCTCCGCCCTTCCTCCTGGTCGCGGATGCGGCGGTTGAAGAGCTCGTTGTAGGTGTTGAAACGCGCTTCGAGCCCACCGAGGCGAAAGCTGTCGGCGGAGCTCATCTGCGGCAAGTTGCGCAGCCGCCGGAGCTCGTCCGCGAGCCGCTGGCGGTGATCCTCCGGCGGCTGGGGCAGGGCGCCGTTGAAGAACTTCTCGAACTCGATTTGAAGGGCCCTCAGGCCGCGCTCGAAGCGTTCGAAATCGCGCTGATAGGACGGGCGCGAGCGGGCACCACCAGCGCCCGAGGCGTTGTCCTCTTCTTCCTGTCGGCGGTCTCGGTAGGGTCGGTAAGGATCCATATTCGTTCGTCGTCGGCTCGCCTTCGAGACCCCGGTCCGCAACCGGCCGCGGCCCGAGGGGCTAGAATCCAACTCGCGATGGTCAACTCCTCCGAAACCGATGTCCGGCGGCGCATCCCGCCGGTAGACCGGCTCCTGAGCGACCCCTCTACGGGCGAGCTCATCGGATTATACGGACGTCAGGAGGTACGGGTCCAAGTGGGTCTCGAGCTCGAGCGGTTGCGCTCGGAGCTCGGCGGCACCGGCGATGGGCTCGACGGCGCGCTCGCCGAGCTTCCCGAGCGATTGAGGAGCGGGCTCGAAGCCCGTCTCGGCCGGCCGCTCCGGCGGGTGCTCAACGCCACCGGCATCCTGCTCCACACCAATCTCGGCCGGGCGCCGTTGCCGGCGTCGGTGGCACGGCGCCTGCCGGCGCTGCTCGACGCCTATTGCGACCTCGAGATCGACCTCGAGAGCGGTCGGCGCGGCGACCGCAACCGGCGCGTGGAAGCCCTCCTCTGCGCGCTCACCGGGGCCGAGAGCGCTCTGGTGGTCAACAACAACGCTGCCGCGATGGTGCTGGCGCTGTCGGTTCTGGCCAAGGACCGCGAGGTCGTGGTGTCCCGCGGCGAGCTGGTGGAGATCGGCGGCTCGTTCCGGATCCCCGACCTCCTGACCGCCGCCGGCAGCCGGCTGGTCGAGGTGGGCACGACCAACCGCACCCGGCTGCTCGACTATGAAACGTCGCTGGGAGCAGAGACGGCGCTGGTGCTCAAGGTCTTTCCCAGCAACTACCGCATCACCGGCTTCACCGCCGCGGTGGCCCCCGCCGAGCTCGTCCCTCTCGCCCACCGTCATGGCGTGCCCCTCCTGGTCGACGAAGGCAGCGGTCTGCTCCGCCCCCACCGCGCATCGCAGCTGGCCTCGCATCCGAGCTTCTCCGAGCTCCTGGCGGACGGGGCGGACCTGGTGTGCGGCAGCGGTGACAAGCTCCTGGGCGGTCCCCAGGCGGGGCTGCTGGCAGGACGCCGCGATCTCGTCGACGCCTGTCGGCGCCATCCCTTCTACCGGGCGCTACGCCCAGACCGCGCGGCGTTGGCGACCCTCGAGCTGATCC
>JAGQSE010000442.1 GCA_020439725.1 Acidobacteriota bacterium | reverse complement strand
CTGATGCGCGGGCGCGAGTTCATCATGATGGATGCGTACTCGTTCGACGCCGATCAAGCCGGGCTGGATGTCAGCTACCAGCGGATGGACCGCGCGTACCGGGCGATCTTCGACCGGTGCGGGGTGAAGTACACCGTGGTCGACGCGGATGCTGGCGCGATCGGTGGGGCCGGCAGCCAGGAGTTCATGGTGGTCGCCGACACCGGCGAGGACGCGATCCTGTTCTGCAAGGAGAGCGGCTACGCCGCCAACGTCGAGAAGGCGACCACCGATCCGCTGCCGCAGCCGCCGGCGGAGGATCCGGCGGCCCTCGAGGAGGTCGCCACCCCCGGCGCCACCGCGGTGAGCGATGTCGCGGCGCTCCTCGGCGTGCCCCCGCTACGGGTCGTCAAGACGTTGATTTACGACACCGATCAGGGCCTGGTGGCGGTGGCCATCCGCGGCGACCGCGAGGTCAACGACCTCAAGCTGACCGCGCTCCTCGGCGCCGAGATGGTGGCCCTGGCCAGCGAGGAGAAGGTTCGGGAAGCCACCGGCGCACCGGTGGGCTTCGCGGGCCCGGTGGGTCTGCCCGAAGGCATCAAGCTGATCGCCGACGAGTCGGTGCGCGGTCTGACCAACTTCGTGTGCGGTGCCAACAAGGCCGACGCCCACCTGGTGGGGGTCAACTGGGGCCGTGACGCCGAGCCGGCCCGTTGGGCAGACGTGCGGTTGGCCCGCGGTGGTGACCCGGGCCCCGGTGGCGGCGTCCTCGAGCAGTTCCGCGGCATCGAGGTCGGCCACATCTTCAAGCTGGGCACCAAGTATTCGGAGCCCATGGGGTGCACCTTCCTCGACGACGGCGGTACCAAACACCCGATGATCATGGGTTGCTACGGCTTGGGCATCGGTCGCACCGTCGCCGCCGCCATCGAGCAGAATCACGACGAGGACGGCATCATCTGGCCGTTGCCGCTGGCACCCTTCGAGGTGCTGCTGATCGCCCTGAATCCCAACGACGAGGAGGTCGTGCGCCAGGCCGACACGCTGTACGACGAGATGCGCGCGCAAGGTCTCGAGGTGCTCTACGACGACCGCCGCGACCGCCCCGGCGTCAAGTTCAAGGATGCCGACCTGATCGGCGTGCCGGTGCGCTTGGTGGTGGGAGCCAAGTCGCTGGCCGAAGGACAGGTGGAGGTCTCGTTGCGGCGCGACCGCGAGCGCCAGATGGTGGCCCTGGCCGATGCCGTCGACCGCGTCGCCACACTGGTTCGTGGCTGACGGGGTTCGTGGCTGACGGGGTCCGCGGCTGACCGGGTCCGCGGCTGACGGCTCACGGCCGGTGCGGCGGCAGAGTTTCACTGCCGGCTTCGGCCGTTCCGTGATTCCGGGGTCTTGCGGGCCGATGGATGTCCGCCTTCGCCGAGGACCTGCTAGACTCCGGGGACTTCTTCTTTTGTTTTTGTTCGCAGGTTCTGGTGAGCGCGGCTCCTGCGGCGGTTGTCGTCCCGAGGTTCCACCCAGCGCCGCCGCCGGCAGACGGATTTCGGCCGGGGAGCCTCCCGCGAGGCGTTCTTGACAGCGGCCGGCGGCGGGGACCAAGATCCCGCAGCTTCGCCGAACCCACGAGTCGGCGAAGGATGCTTGCACGCGAGCCAACGCCTTGGGATGAGACGACTACTCCAGCTGGGAAACGCGGGTTCCTTCGGCCTGATCTGGTTCGGCCAGACGATCTCGCTGATCGGGTCGCGGCTGAGCTTCTTCGGCCTCAGCGTGTGGATCTACCGCACCACCGGCTCACCCACCCTGTTCACCACCGCCATGGCCCTCGGCGTTCTGCCGGGACTGCTGGCGGCACCGCTGCTCGGTGGTTTCATCGATCGCTGCGACCGGCGGCTGGCGATGATCCTGTCGGATTCGGGGTCGGCGCTGACCGTGGTGGCGATGGCGCTGCTGGTCTTCTCCGGTCGTCTCGAGGTCTGGCACGTCTACTTGGCCATCGCCTTCGGCTCGGTGTGTGACGCGGCGCAGTTTCCGGCCTACTCGGCGGCGGTGACCCTGCTCGTCGATCGCAAGCACCTGGGCCGGGCCAACGGCTTGATCCAATTCGGTGACTCGGGCGCCAAGATCATCGGCCCCGTCGCCGCCGCGTTCCTCATGCCCCACATCGGCTTCGGCGGTCTGCTGACCATCGATCTCCTGACCTTCTTCTTCGCCATCACGACTCTGGTCATCGCGCACGTCCCGCGACCCGAGCAGAACCACGACCCGGAGGTCGGCGACTCGGTGTGGAGCAACGCGGTCTACGGCTGGCGCTATATCCGCCGCGACCCTGGTCTCAAGGCCCTGCTGCTCTTCTTCGCCGTCTTCAACCTGTTGTGGGGTGTCAACTTCGTGCTGATCACGCCGCTGGTGCTGTCCTTTGGCAGCGACCAGGATCTGGGCACCGTCAACGGCATGGCCAGCACGGCGATGTTGATCGGCGGTCTGGTGATGAGCGCCTGGGGCGGCTTCCGGCGGCGGGTCTACGGCATCCTGGTGTTTTGCCCGCTGATCGGCGTCGGCTCGGTGCTCATGGGCTTTCGCCCGTCGGTGCCGCTGATCGTCGTCGCCTCGGTGGTCGTGTTCTTCGGTGCGCCGATGATCACCGCGTCGTCCCACGCCATCTGGCAGGCGCGGGTACGCCCCGAGGTCCAGGGCAAGGTCTTCGCCATTCGCCGGCTGGTGTCCCAGTTCACCATCCCCGTCGCCTTCTTCGCCGCCGGTCCCCTCGCCGAGCGCGTCTTCGAGCCGTTGATGGCTCCCGGCGGGTTGCTCGCCGAGAGCGCGGTGGGGGAGGCCATGGGCACCGGTACCGGTCGCGGAATCGGGCTGCTCTTTGTCGTCCTCGGGGTGGCGATCATCGCCGCGACGACGGCCGGCTTCTTCTACCCCGCGTTGCGCGACGTCGAGGACGAGCCGCCGCCGGTGGCGGTGCCGACGCCGTCCGCGGCGGCCTGAGCCCTTTCTCCCCACATCGGCAGATTTTCAGAGACGGGTCAGGCGGTGTCGCCGGCGGTGGCCAGGAGCAGGTCTTCGACCACCACCGCCAGGCGGCGGATCGTCCGGCTTTCGAAGAAGGCCGGCAGCGGCACGTCGACCTCGAGCTCGTCGCGCAGCCGCGCGAGGATCCGCGCCGCCAGCAGCGAATGGCCGCCCAGGTCGAAGAAGCTGTCGGTGACGCCCACCTCGTCGCGCTCGAGGACCTCCTGCCACAGCTCGGCGAGAAAATCCTCCATGTCGGTCTCCGGCGGCTGGTAGCCCGCCGCGGCGGCGAAGACCGGTTCGGGCAAGGCCCGGCGGTCGACCTTGCCGGTGTGGGTCAGCGGCAGCTCGGGAAGCTCGACCAGCACCGCGGGCACCATGTAGCCGGGGAGGGTCCGTCCGAGGTCGGTGAGGATCCGCTCGGGGTCGAGGGCCGGCCCGGTCGCCACGGCGTAGGCGGCGAGCGCCTTGCCGCCGGGGCCGGGGACGTCGAGGACCGTCGCCTCGCGCACCGCCGGGTGTGCCGCGAGCGCGGCTTCGATCTCCCCCAGCTCGATGCGAAAGCCGCGGATCT
>JAGQSE010000441.1 GCA_020439725.1 Acidobacteriota bacterium | reverse complement strand
CCGTGGAGCCCGAGGTGTAGGCGATATAGGCCAGGTCGTCGGGGCCCGCGCCGGGCCCCGCGAGGGGCTCGGTGGACTGGCCCCGCCAGGTGTCGGCGTCGCGGTCGAGGAGCAGCAGCCGGCGGCCCTCGGGGATCGCGCCGGCGCTCGCCGCGGTGGTCAGGACCAGGTCGGCACCGGTGTCGTCGAGCATCAGCGCGAGACGCTCGACGGGATCGCCGGCGTTGAGCGGCAGGTAGGCGGCCCCCGCCTCGAGCACCGCCAGGAGCGCGACGACGAGCTCCGGCGAACGTTCGGCGCACACCGCCACCCGGTCACCGCGGGTGACACCGAGTCCCCGCAGGTGCCGGGCCAGCCGGCGGACGCGGGCGGCGAGCTCGGAGTAGCTCAACGAGCCACCGTCCCACGCCAGCGCCGTGCCCCCTGACGAAGCCGCCGCGGCGGCGTGGAAGAGCTCGCCGACGCTGCGCTCCTCGACCGTTTCGGCGGCGGGCCGCCGCCACTCGACGAGCAGCTGATGCCGTTCCTCCGGCGCCAGCCAGGGCAATCTCGACAGGGGCGTCTCGGGGCTGGCCAGGGCCGCGTCGAGGAGCACCGCGAAGGAGCGCACCAGCCGCGCCGCCCGGGAAGCGTCGAAGAGATCGCGGTTGACCTCGATCCGGCCGCCGAGGCCGCCGTCGCCGCGGGTCTCGAGGAAGAGGGTCAGCTCGAACTTGGCGGTGCCGTTGGTCAGCTCCTCGACCCGCGCCGCCATCGGCCCCAGGTCGAGACCGCCGCCGGCCTCCTCCTGGAGCACGAAGACCGCCTGGACCAGCGGGTCGCGGGCGCCGTCGCGCACCGGTTGGAGCTCTTCGATCAGCCGCTCGAAGGGGACCTCGGGATGGGCGAAAGCCTCGAGGGCGACGGCGCGGACCGTCGCCGCGTGCTCGGCGAAGCTCGGGTCGCCCCCGAGGTCGAGACGGAGCGGCAGCGTGTTGACGAAGAAGCCGACGAGCCCCAGCACCTCCACCCGGTCGCGGTTGGCGATGGGCGTGCCGAGGACCAGCTCGCGCTGTCCCGAGGCCTTGGCCAGGATCACCGACCAGGCGGCGAGAAGCAGCGCGAAGGGCGTCGTTCCGGCCTCGTCGGCGCGCGCCTCGAGCCGCTGGATCAGCGACCGTCCGAGCCGCACGGGTCGGCTGGTGCCGGCGTAGGTCTTGGCCGGTGGTCGCGGCCGATCGGTAGGCAGGTCGAGGGCCGGCGGCGCTCCGTCGAGACGACGACGCCAGAAATCGAGCTGGGTGTCGAGGGCGCCGCTCGCCAGCCGCTCGCGCTGCCAGGCCGCGTAGTCGCCGTACTGGATCGGCAGCGCCGGCAGGCCGGCGGGCTCCCCGGACACCTCGGCGCGATAGAGCGTGGACAGCTCGCGCTGGAAGACGTCCACCGACCAGCCGTCGGCGACCACGTGGTGCAGCGCGACGAGGAGCGTGTGCACCGCGCGACCGCGGCGCAGCAGGATCGTCCTCCAGAGCGGTCCCCGCCCGAGGTCGAAGGAGCGGCGGGCGAAGCGCTCCGCGAGACGACCCGCGAGCTCCGCACGCAGCGCCTCGCTCGCTCCCGCCACGGTCAGATCGATCACCGGCAGCCGGCCCGTTGCCGGCGGCACGATGCGCACGACGGGCTCGCCGGCCCGCTCGTGGAAGCTCGAGCGGAGCGTCTCGTGACGCGTCCCGAGGGCCGCCAGCGCCGCGTCGAGGGCCGCCGGATCGAGGGGCCCCGCCAGGTGCACCGCCGCCGGCAGGTTGTAGGCGGGGTTACCGGGGTCGAGACGATCGAGGAACCACAGCCGCCGCTGGGCTTCCGAAAGAGGGGCTTCTGATAGCGAGGCCTCGCCCTCCTGCGAGCGCCGTGGAATCGGCCTGGACGCCGCAGCGGATCGGGCCTCCTCGACGCAGCGTCCCAGCGCCGCGACGGTGGGTGCCTCGAAGACCGCCGAGAGCGGCAAATCGACCTGCACCGCCTCGCGCACCCGCGCCACCAGCCGGGTGGCGAGGAGCGAGTGGCCGCCGCCACGGAAGAAGTCGTCCTCGATCCCCACCGGGTGGCCCAGAAGCTCGCCGAAGATGGCCGCCAGCCGCTCCTCGAGCTCTGTCCGTGGCGCCGTGCCGGTCGCGGGCTCGGTCCCAGCCCGCGCAACGTCGAGGGCCGCCAGGGCCTTGCGATCGACCTTGCCGTTGGGCAGGAGCGGCAGCGCCGGCAGCACCACCAGGAGACCGGGGACCATGAACTCGGGCAGGCGGCTCCGCAGGTGCGCCCGGAGCGTCTCGGCGGCAGGCCACTCGCGGCCCGGCCCGGCGCTTCCCTCCTCCGCTCGCCGCCCGGCCAGGAGGTCCGCGGCCGCGACGTAGGCGACCAGCGCCTCTTCGTCGGCGGGGCCCTGGCGCGTCGTGACCACCGCCTCGCTCACCGCCGGATGGGCCAGGAGCGCCGCCTCGATCTCGCCCAGTTCGATGCGGAAGCCGCGCAGCTTGACCTGCCCGTCGGCACGACCGATGAAGTCGATCTTGCCGTCGGCGCGGCGGTTGACCAGATCGCCCGTTCGATACATCCGCCCTTCGGCGAATGGGTTTTCGACAAAGCGTTCCGCCGTCATGTCGGCGCGGTTCCAATAGCCGCGCGTCACCCCGGCGCCGCCGATCCACAGCTCGC
>JAGQSE010000440.1 GCA_020439725.1 Acidobacteriota bacterium | reverse complement strand
GGTCTTCGAGCAGGCCACGGGCCACCAGATATTTCTGGAACCGCGCCTGGTACATGGCCATCAGCGGCCCCAATCCCATGGACACCGTGGCGAACTGCCAGAAGTCACCCATCAGCCAGGGGTGGGGATAGGACGAGATGCCCGGCGGCTCGACCTCGCGGCGGAAGGCGTCGAGCTGCGCTTGGCTGAGGCGGCCTTCGAGGAAGGCGCGGGCGTAGATCCCCGGCGAGCAGTGACCCTGGATGTAGATCAGGTCGCCACGATCACCGTCCGTCGGCGCGTGCCAGAAGTGGTGGAAGCCGGTCTCATACAGCAGCGCCGCGGACGCATAGGTGGCGATATGGCCGCCGAGCCCCGAGTTGTCCCGGTTGGCGCGGACGACGATGGCCATGGCGTTCCAGCGCAGGAAGCTGAGCAGCCGCTCCTCGAGGGAGGCGTCGCCGGGCCGCAGCGCCTCGTCTTCCGGGCGGAGGGTGTTGACGTAGGGCGTGGTGGCCGCGGCGGGCAGCGCGGCGCCGGAACGGCGGGCCTGGGCGAGGAGCTCCTGGAGAAGGAACTGGGCGCGTTCCGGGCCGTCGGCGGCGATCACCGACGCCAGCGCCTCGAGCCATTCCCGGGTTTCCGCCGGGTCGATGTCCTGCCTGCGATCGGGTCCAGCCATGGTCGGTCTTCCTCGAGTCGGTGGTGGGCTCTCCGCTGCCACCGGCCGCAACCGGGAGGAGCGAAGAGGAGACAGGCGGGAGGTTTACCAACTTGTGGCGCGATGTCAAGGAAGCGCGAGGCGACCCTTGCCGGCGGGAGGGCCACGGTCGAGTGACAGTAGATCGGTTCTTGTCTCGCTGAATATTTCCTTAGGCACGTAATAGGTGGCGGATGCCTGATCCCGCAGTTCCGCGGGCCGAGTATCCGTTCGTTTCCCGGCACCGCCCGCGAGGCGGTGATCTACAACCTCAGCCTTGCTTGGAGGTGAGATGAGAATGACGTATCCCAGGAGAGGACGACTCAGTACGGCGTGGGGGGCGATGGCGGCTCTGGCGCTGGCGGCGCTGCTGGCCGCCGGCAACGCCCAGGCGGCGGACACCGCCTCGGGGCCCGAGACGGCCGCGACGAAGACCGGAGCCGCGGAGCCGGCGGTGGTCAAGGTGGTCAAGCCGGACCCGGCGACGATCCTCGCCGGGGCGCGCACCGTCCAGGTGATCGACGCCATGCGCGTCGTGCGTGATCCCGAAAGCGGCGAGCTGCGGGCACCGACGCCGGCGGAAGGCGCGGCACAGTTCAAGAGCCTCGAGCAGATGCTCGTGCGCTCGTCCAAGGGCCTCGAAGAGGTGCAGCGCGACGGCACCACCGTGACCATCGATCTTCAGGGGCGCTTCATGAGCGCCGAGGTCATGACTCAGGCCCCTGCGGGCTCCGAGGGGGCGCCGCAGATGACCTGTGTCGCCACCACCACCGAGGCCCGCGCCGCCGAGGCCGGTCGTCAGGGAGGTGCCGACGATGAGCAATAAGCTCCTTTCCGCCCTGGCCGTCCTGCTGCTCCTCACCGGTGCCGGCGCCGCGGGTGCCACCACCATCACCATCGTCAACGTCGACGGCCCGACGGAGGGCTTCAACGACCCGACACCGGCGACGCCGGTGGGCGGCAACCCGGGGACCACCCTCGGCCAGCAGCGCCTCATCGCCTTCCAGGCGGCGGCCAATCTCTGGGCCGCTACCGTCGACAGCCCGGTCGAGATTCGCATCCAGGCGAGCATCGACCCGCTGCCGTGTACCGCCACTTCGGCCACCCTCGGTGCCGCCGGAACGCTCCAGGTGGCCCGGAACTTCCCGGGCGCACCGCTCGCCAACACGTGGTACCACATCGCCCTGGCCAACAAGATCGCCGGCGTCGACCTGATCCCCGGTGCTCCGGGCACCGGCGCCGACGACATCCAGGCCTTCTTCAACAGCAGCATCGACAACAACCCCAACTGCCTGGCCGGGACCAACTGGTATTACGGCCTCGACTACAACAGCGGCACCGACGTCGATTTCCTGGCGGTGGTGCAGCACGAGCTCAACCACGGTCTGGGCTTCGCCAACTTCGTCGACGAGACCACCGGCGCATTGCTCGGCGGCTTCCCCGACGTCTACACGCACTTCACCTTCGACATCGACCAGGGGCTGTACTGGGACCAGATGACCAACGTCCAGCGCGCGGCCTCGGCCATCAACTGCGACGGCGTGGTGTGGGACGGACCCAACGTCAACACGCACGCTCCCTTCGTCCTGGACCTTGGAACGCCGGTGCTCAGCGTCCTGACCCCGGCCGCCATCGCCGGTGACTATCGGGTCGGGACGGCGAGCTTCGGGCCGGCCATCGCGGCGCCCGGGGTCAGCGGCTCGGTGGAGCTGGTCAACGACGGCGTCGGCACCGTCACCGACGGTTGTGAGGCGCTGGTCGGGTTCACCACCGGCAACATCGCGCTCATCGATCGCGGTACCTGTCCCTTCACGCAGAAGGTGCAGAACGCCGAGGCGGCGGGGGCGACGGCGGTGATCATCGCCGACAACGTCGCCGGCTGCCCGCCCATCGGTCTCGGGGGCACCGCCACCACGACCATTCCGGCGGCGCGCGTCACCCTCGACCTCGGCAACGACATCAAGGCCCAGCTGGGTGGCGGCGTGACCGCCAACCTCGGGGTCGACACCTCGCGCTACGCCGGTGCCAACACCGCCGGTCAGGTGCAGCTCTACGCCGCCGACCCGGTGGCTCCGGGCTCGTCCATCTCCCACTGGGACACGCTGGCCAGCCCGGACCTCCTGATGGAGCCCTTCAGCACGCCGAACCTGACCGACTATCTCGACCTCAGCCCGGCGCAGCTGGCGGACATCGGCTGGATGCTGCAGCAGACCTGTGGCAACGGCATCCGCGAGGGCGTCGAGCTGTGCGACGGCACCGACCTCTATGGTCAGACCTGCGTCAGCCTGGGCTTCGACGGTGGCACCCTGGCGTGCAACGGCACCTGCGACGCCTTCGACACCAGCGGCTGCGTGACCTGCGAGCGCGGACCGTCGCGCGGTACCTGGAACACCCCGACCGGGAGCAACATCGGCTCCTTCTCGGGCTACCTCTACCTGTCGGCCGGACCCATCGCCTACAAGATCGTCGCCTCGAGCATCGAGACGTCGCCGGGCAAGGGTGTCTTCATCGGCATCATCTACGACGGGATCAGCCCCGACCCGGACTACACGGTCAACGGCACCTGGACCACGACCTCGCCGGGCGTGGGCAAGTTCTCGTCCAAGATCGCCCCCTTCGGCGGCGGTCCTTCGGTCGGTCAGATCGAGGGCGACTGGCGCGACAACATCTCCTTCTCGATCATCGGCACCTACGGCGCCCGCTGGGAGATCTGCGACTGACCACCGCCGGGTCTTTCTGGCCCGACGTGCTTCGATGCGAACCGCCGGTGGTGGGCGTACCCGCCATCGGCGGTTCTGTTCATGGGGAGAAGACCGGTCCGAGCGGCAATCCGGGATCGGGTATGCTCTGGGCCGCCCGAGGGGTTCCGTTCACCGCTCGTTCAGTCTCTGAATGGTAGGCTGCCGCCGGCGGAGTCGCCGGACCAGAAAAAGCGGCCAAACCGCGGCCGAACCGCGAGTCCAGCCAGCCTCTAGCGAATGCTTCGATCTCCCGAGTAGGACCCCACCATGGATTGCCCCCGGATCTCGATCGTCATCCCGGCCCACAACGAGGAGGAGAACCTGCGCGTCCTGGCGCGGGAGATCGACCTTGCCATGGCGCCGAGCGACGAAGCCTACGAGATCATCTTCGTAGACGACGCCAGCACCGACACCACGCTGGACGTCCTTCGCCAGCTGGCCAGCGAGGACCCGCGGGTCCAGGTCCTGGGCCTGTCCAAGCAAAGCGGCCAGAGTGCCGCGTTGGCCCACGGCTTCGCCGCGGCGCGCGGCGAGATCCTCGTCACTCTCGACGCGGACCTGCAGAACGATCCGGCGGACATCCCGCGTCTCCTCGCCGCCCTCGAGGACCTCGACATGGTGATCGGCGTGCGCGCCGCGCGTCACGACAGCTGGGTGCGGCGGGTCTCGTCGCGGGTCGCCAACGGCGTGCGCAGCCGGATCCTCGACGACGGTGCCTCGGACACCGGTTGTGCGCTCAAGGTGATGCGCGCCGAGGTCGTCGCGCGGCTGCCCAAGTTCACCGGCATGCACCGCTTCCTGCCGGCGCTGGTGCGCATGGACGGCGGGCGGATCCAGCAGGTGCCGGTGAACCACCGGCCACGGCTCCACGGGGTACCCAAGTACAACATCCGCAACCGGCTGTGGCGCGGTATCGTCGACATGTTCGGGGTTTTCTGGCTACAACGCCGTTGGATCCGGCGCCGCGACGCAGGGGAAGTCAAAGCATGGACCGTTCCGCACTCTGGATTGGCATCGGTTTCGTCGGTCAAGCCCTTTTCTTCGCCCGCTTCCTCGTCCAGTGGCTCGCCTCGGAACGGCGCAAGGAAAGCGTCGTCCCCAGGGCCTTCTGGTTCCTGAGCATCGGCGGCGGGCTGATCCTGCTGTCCTACGCGCTGTGGCGGCGTGACCCGGTGTTCATCGCCGG
>JAGQSE010000439.1 GCA_020439725.1 Acidobacteriota bacterium | reverse complement strand
CGGCGGGCAGCTCGACCTCCTCGGCGACCACCTCCCGGGCGTGTTCGACCCACGTGCCGACGTCGATTCCTCGCAGGTCGACGTAGACCCAGGCGTTCGGCCGGGCGTTCTCCGACTTGATCCCCGGAGGACCCTGATGCAGGTCGATCGTGGCCAGCTGGCCGAGGGGCACCTGGAGGCCGGCCGGGGTCGACACCAGGATCTCCCGCAAGCGCTGGGCATCGTCGCGCAGCTCCCGGGGGTACCGGACGTTGATCGGGTAGCGCTCCAGACCCTCGACCGTCCACGAGACGTTCATGCCGCCGATCGCGGACTGGATCACGTCCTGGACGTCGCCGACGGTCAAGCCGTAGCGGGCGGCCGCCGTTCGGTCGATCTCGAAGTCGAAATAGTTGCCGCCCATCACCCGCTCGGCGAACGCCGAGAGCGTTCCGCGCAGCGGTTTGACGACGGCCTCGACCTCCTTGGCGAGTCGTTCGAGCTCCCGCAGGTCCGGACCGGCGATCTTGATCCCGACCGGGGTCTTGATCCCCGTCGACAGCATGTCGATGCGGGTCTTGATCGGCATCGTCCAGGCGTTGGTCAGTCCGGGGAACTGGATCGCGGCATCCATCTCCTCGACGAGCCTCTCCTTGGTCATGCCTTCCCGCCACTCGGAGGGATCCTTCAGCACGATCGTCGTCTCGATCATCGAGAGCGGCGCCGGGTCCGTAGCGGTCTCCGCCCGGCCGACTTTGCCGAACACCGACTCCACTTCCGGGAACTGCCGGATGATCTTGTCGGTCTGCTGGAGCAGCTCCTTCGCCTTGGTGATCGAGATCCCGGGGAACGTCGTCGGCATGTAGAGGAGGTCCCCCTCCCAGAGGGGAGGCATGAACTCCGAGCCCATCCGCTGCATTGGGACGAAGGTCATCGCGACCAGCAGCGCCGCGACGACGACTATCGGCCAGCGCCAGCGCAGCGACCAGCGCAGGAGCGGTGTGTAGAGCCGGTAGAGCAGCCGGGAGACCGGATGGTTCTCCTCGCTGTGGATCTTGCCCCGGACGAACCAGAACATGAGCACCGGGATGATCGTCACCGCGAGCAGCGACGACGCGGCCATCGCGTAGGTCTTGGTGAAAGCCAGCGGCTTGAACAGCCGGCCTTCCTGGTTCTCCAGGGTGAAGACCGGCATGAAGGAGACGGTGATCACGAGCAGCGTGAAGAAGAGCGTCGGGCCGACCTCCTGGGCCGAGCGGAGGATGATCTCGAAGTGGCTCCGCTTCCCCCGCCACTCCTCGTAGTGTTTGTGGGCGTTCTCCACCATCACGATCGAGGCGTCGACCAGAACGCCGATCGAGATCGCGATTCCGCCGAGCGACATGATGTTCGCTCCCAGGCCCTGCATCTTCATCACCATGAAGGAGATGAGGATCGAAACCGGGATCGAGAAGATCGCGACCAGCGCCGAGCGGAAGTGGAAGAGGAAGACGATGCAGACCAGCGCCACGATGATCGACTCCTCGATCAGGGTGTGGGTCAGGGTGTCGATCGCGCGGTGGATCAACGCCGTCCGGTCGTACGCGATGCCGATCTCGACGTCTTCGGGAAGCCCCTGTTTCAGCTCGGCGAGCTTCGCCTTCACGCGGTCGATCGTCTCCAGGGTGTCGGCGCCCGAGCGCACGACGACGACGCCGCCGACCGTTTCACCCTCGCCGTTCCACTCGGCGAGGCCGCGGCGGATCTCGGGCCCGATCGTCACCGTCGCCACGTCCCGGAGCAGGACCGGCGTCCCGCCGGGACCAACGCCGAGGACGACCTCCTCGAGGTCCTCGACCTCCCGCACGTAGCCGAGCCCGCGGACCATGTACTCGCGCTCCGCCATCTCGACCACGCGACCACCGACGTCGTTGTTCGAGCGCTGGATCGCCTTCTTCACCTGCTGAAGCGGGATGGAGTACGCCCGCAGCTTCACCGGGTCGACCTCGACCTGGTACTGGCGGACGAACCCCCCGATCGACGCCACCTCCGAGACACCGTCGACTGCGGTCAGCGCGTACTTGAGGTACCAGTCCTGGAGGCTCCTCAGGTCGGCCAGGGACTGCTCGTCCGAGTTCAGCGTGTACATGAAGGCCCAGCCGACGCCCGTGGCGTCCGGGCCGAGCTGGGGCGCGACCCCCGCCGGGAGCTGTCGGGCGAGACCCGAGAGGTACTCGAGCACCCGTGACCGGGCCCAGTACATGTCGGTCCCGTCCTCGAAGATGACGTAGACGAAGGAGTAGCCGAAGAACGAGTACCCCCGCACGACCTTCGCGAAGGGCACCGAGAGCATCTTGGTGGTGATCGGGTACGTGACCTGGTCCTCGACGACCTCGGGAGCCTG
>JAGQSE010000438.1:2552-11167 GCA_020439725.1 Acidobacteriota bacterium | reverse complement strand
ACGAAATGCACCGTCGTCACCGCCTCGTCCTCGATGAGCTCGATCAGGTAGTCGAGGTCGCGCTGCCCGGCAGGCCGGGCCAGCACCACCCGGGCGCCGGCCGCCAGCGGCCAGAAGATCTCCCACACCGAGACGTCGAAGCTGAAGGGTGTCTTGTGGAGCACCGGCTCCCCCGCCTCGAGGGCGAAGCGCTGCTGCATCCAGGCGAGGCGGTTGTAGAGCGCCCGATGGCCGTTGAGCGCCGCCTTGGGCCGGCCCGTCGAACCCGAGGTGTAGATGGCGTAGGCCAGGTCCGAGGGCACCGCCGGCGGCGGCAGGTTGCCCGCGGGCTCGTCGGCGATCCCGGCGAGGTCTGCGTCGAGGACCAGCATCGCCACGCCCCCGGCGGGTGCCGTCGGTCGCAGCTCCTCGGTCGAGACCAGCAGCCCCAGGCGGCTGTCCTCGACCATCAGCTCGAGCCGCTCGGCGGGATACTCGGGATCGAGGGGCAGATAGGCCGCCCCCGCCTTGAACACCGCCAGCAGCACTGCGACGAGCTCCGGCGAGCGCTCCATGTAGACGCCGACCAGCGTTTCGGGCCCGGCACCGAGACGGACCAGGCGGCGGGCGATGCGATTGCTCAACCGGTGGAGCTCGCCATAGCTGAGCGAACGCTCCCCCAGCTGCACCGCGACCCGGTCCGGGTGCTCGGCACAGCGGGCTTCGATCGCTCGGTGCACCGCCGTCTCACCGGGAAAGTAGCAGCGGGTGCTCTGAAAGCCATGGAGCACCTGGTGGCGCTCGGCGGCGTGCAGAAAGCTCACCCGGCCGAGGGCCAGCGCCGGATCGCGCAGCACCTGGCCGAGCCCCGTGGTCAGACCGAGGAGGGCGCGCTCGAGGTCGTGGCGCTCGAAGGCGCGAGGATCGAACCGCAAACCGATCTGCAACCGCTCTTCGCCTTCGTAGAGGCGCAGGGCGAGACGGCACCTCTCGGTCGACGTCTCCTGCCGGGCGCTCGAGAAGACCAGGTCCCCATGGCGCCGCGGCGCCGCCCTGCGAAGCACCTCGAACCCCAGGGGCAACGGCCGGCTGCCCCCGCCACGGGGCAGCAGCTGGCGCCAGTCGAAGTACTCGAGCCAGCCCTCGGTCTCCTCGACCTCGGCCCGCATCTGCTCGAGAAACGCCCGGAAAGGATCCCGCTCCGCCGGCCGCACCTGGAGCGGCAGATGCTTCTCGAACAAGCCGAGGGCGTTCTCGAGCTCCTCGTAGGGTCGTCCCGAGCTCTGCCGCGCGACGCCCACCGACGCTCCGCCGGTGAGCCGCGACAGCTGGACCAGCCAGACCGCGAGCACCAGATCCGCGGTGGTCACGCCGAGGCTCCGTGCCATGGCCTCGACGGCAGCTCCGAAGTTCGGGGGCAGCTCGATCTCGACCTCGTCGGGGCGGACCTCGAGGTTCGGCCGGCTGGGCTTTTGGAACGGCAGCTGCATTCCGAGCAGCGGGCCGAAGTCGCGGGACCGCCAGAACTCGCGCTCCTCCGCGGCCTCGTCGAGCTCGAGGAGCTGCTGTTGCCACTCCGAGAACTGGGCGTAGGGCATGGGCCGCTCGTGGGGCGCCAGGTCTCGGGGGCTCGAATAGGCCTCCACCACCTCGCGGAACAAACACTCGAGGCTGCGCGCGTCGGCACACAGAGCGGGCATCGCCAGGACGAGCCGGTGCTCGTCGCCGAGACACAGGAGCCGCGCCTCGAGACTGGCGAGGCCGCGGCGAGGCCCGCGAGAGGTGGTTTCGGAACCGGCGAGGGCCGCCGCGACCCGGCTACGGTCGTGGCGACCGAGGGCGCTCAGATCGACGGACGTCCAGCCGGGCTCGGCGTCCTCGGCCACCACCTGGAAGGGCAGATCGGAGCCTTCGAGGCGGACGAAGCCGGTGCGCAGGATGTCGTGCCGTTCGGTGACCACCTCGACGGCGCGGCGCAGCCGGGGTCGGTCGAGGTCACCCTCGATGCGGACCTCGAGACAGGCCCCGGGACCACCGGTCTCGGGCAGGAGCCCCCACAGACGCTCCTGCTGCGGCGACAGCCGGTACCCTTCGAGGGCGGCGTCTTCCCGCCGCGGGTCGGATTCGGCCGGTTCGCCGGACACCTCTCGAAACCTTTCCTCGGGGCTCAACACGGAGACCTCCCGGTGACGGCCTTGGCAGCCTCACCGGACGTCACCGGGGCCCGATCACTTCTTCGGATCATGGATCTTCACCGCCACCGGCCGGGTGATGCGGAGCATGCCGCTGTTGGTGTCGCGACGGCGACGGCGCTCGTCGGTGCGGCGCTCGTCCTCGACTCGCTGGACGGCCTCGAGGAGCTCCCCCACCGTCGCTCCGGGCTCGGCGACCAACGCCGCCAGCAGGGCCTCCATCTGGTCGAGGAGGTGCCGGACCTCCGCCCAGCGGAAGCAGCGGACTTCATAAACCATTTCTATTTCGAGCTTCGCACCGGGAATGACGTTCAACGTGAGCGGAAGGTGGGGTCGGCCGATGTACCGCAGGTCTTGGATATAAAGACTTCCACGATCCATGTTCGTGATGGTCGTGATATTGACGAATACGACGATGCTATGAAAAAGCGAGGCGCTCCCGGCCACCTCGCTCCAGCCCTGGATCCGATGGAGCGGTGTGTGCTCGAGCTCCCGCACCTCGAGCTGTCGGTCCTGGACTTCCTGGAGCCAGCGGGCGGCCCGGGCCTCGCGATCGACCCGCAGGCGATGGGGCAAGGTGTTGATGAAGGGGCCGACGATCTCCGCCGCACCGGCCAGGTCCGCCGTCCGTCCCGAGACCGTGGTGCCGAAGACGACGTCGTCTTCCCCGCTGCGGTGCGCCAGCAGCATTCCCCAGGCGCCCTGGATCAACGTGCCGAGGGTCAGGTGCTGCTCCCGGGCCAGCCGTTGCAGCCCCCGCGTCTGCTCCTCGGAAAGCTCCAGGTGTTCGTGGCGATGCCCCGAACCGAGCCCCAGGAGGCCTTCCGTATCGCTGTCCCGGGCGAGGGGCGTGGGCCGGCGAAACCCCCTCAGATACCCCCGCCAGAAGCTCTCCGCCGCTTCGAGCTCGCGCGTCTTGAGCCAGGCGATGAAGTCACGGTAGGGACGCGCCGGCGGCAACTGAGGCTGGCGCCGGGCGCGCAACGCCTCATAGCAGCGCGACACCTCGCCGAGGACGATGGCGCTGCACCAGGCGTCGACCACCAGGTGATAGACCGTCCACAACATGCGGTAGACCCGATCGCCCATGCGGATGACGTGGACCCGCATCAGCGGCGCCTCCGCCAGGTCGAAACCGCGCTGGCGGTCTTCGCGCAGGAAGGCTTCGAGCTGGGATTTCTGGACCTTCGGTGACAGCTGCCGCCAATCGAAGGCCTCGATCTCCACCTGGGCCTCGCGATGGACCACCTGGAGGGGCTTGCGCAGCCCGCGCCAGACGAACGCTGTACGCAGGGCCGGATGGCGCTCGACCACGGTGTTCCAGGCAGCACGGAAAGCGTCGAGATCGAGCTCGCCGCGCAACGTGCACAGGGTCTGGTCGAGATAGAGCCTGTCGTCCGGTGCCGCCAGGACATGAAAGAGCATGCCCTGCTGCATCGGCGACAGCGTGTAGAGATCCTCGATCTCCTCACCGAATGTCGGAGTGGGTGGTCCACCGTCCCCCCGGACCGAGCCGCCGTGGCCGCCTTCGCGAGCCGCGCTGCTACCTTCCCATGAGCTCATCGGGCACAACCTCGTCGTCCTGCACCGCAGACCGCGGTGCGGAGCCGCATTCCCGGTCCGGGCTTCCCCCTCGGCCCGAGGTTCGGGCGCAAGAGCAAAAGAAGCTCCGAAACCGCAAGATCAAAAAAAGACAAGAAAGACTGGAAGAGAAGAAGCCGTCGATCGCTCGTGGGGGGAAGAGAGCGACTGACTCACCGATCACCTTCCTTCACAGTTAATCGGTGTTGTACTCATCTCCAACCGTGACAAGAGAAACCAGTACGGAAAAGAAGCAGAAACAGGCAACTATGCCTATCGCAATAGGCAACTGTGACGAACTACGAATCCGCCCCCCACCGTTGGGTCCGCGCCTCTCCCCCGCTAGGTCTCGGAGTCCTGGCTCGGACCGAGAGCGGCCCGTGCCTCGTCCTCGCTCAATCCTTCGACCCGGCGGAGCAACGTCTCGAGCTGTTCCGCCGTCGGCCTGCGAGCTGCCGGCATCGGCAGCCTCGACAGATCCACCTTGCCGTTGGCACTCACCGGCAGACTGGCGACGACCACCAGCCGTCTCGGCACCATGAAGCGCGGCAGCCGCTCGTAAAGGTACTGGCGAAGCAACGCCGGTGACGGCTCCGCTTCCCCCGCGGGCTGGACGAAGGCGACCAGCTCGTCCACCGCCCCCCCGCCTCCCCGCGCCACGACCACCGCCCGGCCCACCGACTCATGGCCTTCGAGCGCCGCCGAGATCTCGTCGGGCTCGATGCGGTGCCCCCGCAGCTTGAGCTGGCGATCGACCCGGCCGAGAAACCTCAACCGTCCGTCGCAGCTCCACTCGGCCAGGTCACCGCTCCGGTACACCCTGCCACCGGGCTCGTCGGTGAAGGGATCCGGGGCGAAGCGCTCCGCGGTCAGCCCGGCTCGTCCGAGATAGCCACAGGCCACTCCCACGCCTCCGATCCACAACTCGCCGGCGATCCCCGACCCCAGCGGCCGGCCCGCGGTGTCGACGACATAGAGCCGCGTCCCCGCGAGCGCCCGTCCGATGGAAACCGGGCCGTCCTCCTCGCCCACGCGGTGGGCGGTCGACCAGACGGTGGTCTCCGTGGGCCCGTAGAGATTCCACAACCGGTTGCCGGCCCGCCGCAGCTCGTGGGCCAGGTCCGGGGGCAGGCTCTCCCCGCCGGACAGCGCCGTCAGCCCGCGCCGTCCCTCGAAACCCGCCAACCCCAGGACCCGCCAGGTCGACGGCGTCGCCTGCAGCCAGTCGAGATCGATCCGCCGCAGATGTTCCGCCAGGGCGTCCCCGTCGCCGATCTCCCGGTCCGAAGCGATCTCCAGCCTCGCCCCCGCCACGAGGGGAGCGAAGATCTCGAGCGCCGAAATGTCGAAAGCGAGAGTCGTGATCGCGAGAGAACGGCTGTGGGGATCGAGCCGGAGGAGATCGACGAGGGTCGAAACCAGGTTGGCCAGAGCCCCGTGAGGAACGACGACGCCCTTGGGAGCACCGGCCGACCCAGAAGTATACAACACATACGCCGGGCTGGATAGGGGAAGTTCGAGTGGGGGCACCGTCTCCCCGCCCTGCGGACCCTGCCAGCCCGGCCCGCCGCGCGGCTCGATCAAGACCAGTCCCGAGGTCAGCGCCGGGCTCAGCCAGCCGGGGTCGGCGATCACCACCCCCACCGCGGCGTCGGTGAGCATCGCCGCGAGCCGCCCAGGGGGATGCGTCGGGTCGAGGGGCAGATAGGCCGCACCGACCTCGAGCACCGCCAGCAGCGACGCCGGCAGGTGCACCTCGCGCTTGACCGCCACCGCCACCACGTCCCCCAACCCCACGCCGACGGCGCGCAGACGGGCGGCGAGAGCCAGGGTCTCCGCCCGCAGCCGGTGATAGGTCCAGCTCTCCCCCGCCGCCACTACCGCTACCGCCGCGGGCGACCGCGCCGCCGACGACGCGATGCGCTGATGAACCGGAAGCGGTGGCTCCGGTGGCGGGCCCTGGCTCTCCACCACCAGCTGGTGACGCTGCGCCAGGGTCCAGGGATTCCACCCGTCGAGCCTGGCGTCGGGATCGCCGGAGAAGAGCTCGAGGGCCGCGGCGTAGGTACGGCGGAGCTGCTCGAGCGCCACCGGCCCCAACCGGCGACGATCTCCCGAAAGCGTCAGACCGAGCGCCGCCGTGGCCGGCTGGCGGTTGAAGTCGACGCGCAGGGCGAAGCTGCCGCGATCGACCCCCGTCACCTCGACGAGACGGAGGTGCCGGAGGTCGGACAGGCGCCCGGCGACATGGAAGTGGGTGTAGTTGAAGACCGTGTCCGCCAGCCCTTCCTTGCCCCACAGACGCTGGATCGCCGAGAACGGGAAGCGCCGCCAGGCCAGCGCCTCGGTCTCGAGGCGGCGAGCTTCGAGGACCAGCTCCCGCGGTGTGCTGCGGCCGACGGCGAGACGTAGGGGCAACAGGTTGACGTGCATGCCCAAGGTCGCCTCCGCCCCCGGATCCGACGTGCGGCCGTTGGTCTCCACCGCCAGCACCACGTCGTCGCGCCCCGACAGGCGCGCCAGCACCAGTCCGTGGACCGCCAACAGGACGTGCTTGAGGGCCGCACCGGCATGGCGCGCCAACGTCTCGAGGCGCTCCACCTGGCGCGGTTCCACGGCGTGGTCGAGGACCTCGCTTCCCTCCTCGGCGCCACCGGACCAGCGGGGCAGGCGCTGCGCCCGGCTTCCGGCCAGGGCCCGGGCCCAGAACTCGGCGGCGCGCGGGTCCTGGGCCGCCTCCGCCTCGCGGGCGACGTAGGCGCGGAAGGGCCGAGGTCGGGGCCTCGAGGGCGGCGCCTCGCCTCCGAGCCAGCAGTCCGCGCATTCGAGTACCTCTCCGGCGAGGGACGCGGCGCTCCAACCGTCGAGGAGCGCATCGACGAAGGTCAGGGCGAGGACCGATTCCTCGTGCTCCAGCCGGAGCCAGGCGAAACCGACCAGCGGCGGGCTGCTCAGGTCGAGGGGCCGCGCCTGAGCCTCGGCGACCCAGCGTTCGATGGCAGCGCCCCGAGCCTCGGCCGTCAGCTGCCGCAGGTCCACCACCTCGAGGCACCGGGGCACCCGCGACAGGACCAGCTGGAGCGGGCGCGAGAACCGCGCCAGGTCGAAGGCGGTGCGCAGCATCTCGTGGCGCTCGATGACCGCCTCGACGGCGCGGTCGAGGACAGGGCGGGTGAGGCGGCCCGAGATCCGCCACAGCAGCGCGTGGCGGTAGAGCGTCGAGCGGGGCTCGAACTGGGCGTGGAAGAGGACGCCGGCCTGCGTCGCCCCCAAGGGATAGGCCGCCTCGACGCCGGCGGGCAGCCGCTCCCGGTCCGCGGCGTCGACCAGCTCGAACGGCCCGGGGCAACGGGCGTCGGTAGCCGCTCCCGGATCCGGATCCCGCTGCGCCAGGGGCTCGAGGCGCGTCGCCAGGCGCCGCGCGTCACGCTCCCGATAGAGGTCCCCCAGGTCCATCCGCCAGCCATGCCGTTCGAGGGCGGCACGAACCCGCAGGCTGAGGATCGAATCACCGCCGAGGGCGAAGAAGTCGTCGTCGACGCCGATGTCGTCGAGCTCGAGGACCTCCTGCCACACCGCCACCACCGCTCGTTCGGGCGCGCTCCGCGGCGCCGCGACCCCGCCCCGGGGCCTCGCCGCCGCTCGGCGGCGCGGTGGTGGCAAGGCGCTGCGGTCGAGCTTGCCGCTCGCGGTCCGCGGCCAGGTCTCGAGGATCGTGAGCGTCGCGGGCACCAGGCTCTCGGGCAGATGGGCTCTGAGATGGGCCCGGAGCTCCTCGAGGAGTGGCGACGAGCCGGCGCCGCTGACATAGGCGTCGAGCGAAAGCGAGGCGGGCCGGGTGGCCGAAAAGCGGCGTGCGCCCACCCGCGGCATCGGACCTCCGGGTTCGGCGACGGCTGCCGGACGCGTTCGCAGGACGACCACCGCCTCGGCCACCGCCGGGTGGCTCCTCAGCACCGCCTCGATCTCCCCCGGCTCGACCCGCAACCCGCGGAGCTGCACCTGACGGTCGCGGCGTCGCAGGAAGACCAGCGCGCCATCGCCACGGCGGTACCCCAGGTCGCCGGTCCGGTAGCGTCTCGCGCCAGGCTCTCCGCCATCGGGATCGGGCACGAAGCACAGCGCCGTACGGCGCGGATCACCCCGGTAGCCGCGCGCGAGGCCGGCGCCACCGAGCAGGATCTCGCCGCGCGCACCGTGCGCGAGCTCCTCACCCCAGGACCCCGACAGCCGCGCAGTGAGATTGGCGATGGGCCGACCGATGGGCACCGGCGGGCTGCCGGCCTCGGGCCGTGGCAGGTGGGCGGTGACGTCGATGGCCGCTTCGGTGGGACCATAGAGATTGGCGAGCCGTGCCCCCGGCGGCAGACGCGCCCGGCAACGATCGGCGACGTCGCGGCGTAGCTCCTCGCCGCTGGCGATGACCCACCGCAACGCCCGGCAGCGCGCCACCGGTGGCTCGTCGAGCCAGGTCACGAGCAACGAGGGGACGAAGTGCACCACCGCGATCCGGTGCTCCTCCACCCAGCGCGCCAAGAGCGTCGCGTCGCCATGGGCGCCGGCGGGTGCCACGACCAGACAGCCACCGACCAGGAAAGGCCACAGGAGCTCCCACAGCGAGACGTCGAAGGTCGCCGGGGTCTTGTGGAAGACGCGTTCTCCAGGCTCCAGGGCGAAGGTCTCCTGCATCCACAGCAGCCGGTTGCGCAACGCGCCATGGGTGTTGAGGACCCCCTTGGGCCGCCCCGTCGACCCGGAGGTGAAGAGCAGGTAGGCGCCCTGTTGGGGCTCGACCGGCGCCGGGTGCAACACCTCGAACGGCTCTCCAGAATCTGCCACCGAGCCGAGATCGAGGTAGGTCCT
>JAGQSE010000438.1:0-2439 GCA_020439725.1 Acidobacteriota bacterium | reverse complement strand
GCGGCGAGCACCGCCAGCAGCGCCACGGGCAGATCGAGGGAGCGCTCGAGGTGCACCGCCACGACCCGCTCGGGCCCGGCACCCAGCTCCACCAGCCGGCGGCGCAGGGCCTCGACCCGCTGGCCGAGGGCCCGGTAGTCGAGCTCGCCGTGGTCACCGACCAGCGCCGTCGCGCCGGGCCAGCGCTCGACGGCGGCCGCGATCTCCGCCATCACTCCCCCGGCCGGCCGGGGCGGATCGGGCCACGCCCGCGCCGTGTCGTTGCTCTCCACCCGTAGCTGGTGGCTCTCGGCGGCGCTCGCCAGTGGCAGCTCGGCGAGCGGCGTCGCCGGTGCCGTCAGCGCGCCGCGGAGGGTGGTCTCGAGGTGGCGCAGCAAACGCTCGAGGGTCGTGGCGTCGAACAACCCGCGATCTCCGTCCAGGCGGCACAGCAGACCGTCTCGGGCGGGAGCGACGGTCCACGACAGGTCGAACATCGGCGCGGTGGCGGGGGCTTCGAGCGGTGCCAGGCGCGCGCCGTGGCGCGGGAACGGCTCGCCCTCGAGCCCGAGGATCAGCGCCCCGGCCTCGCCGGACTCGGTGGTCCGGCGACGGTCCTTCTGCCGCGGGCGCTGGAAGCCGAACAGGACGCGAAAGAAGGGCGACTCCCCCGCGCCTCGTTCGGGGGCCAGCTCGCGGACCAGGCGTGCGAAAGGCAGCTCGCGGTGGCGGAGCGCGGCGTGGACCTCGCGGCGGGTCGCCGCCAGCACGGTGGTGAAGCCGCCGGACGGCGCGAGGTCGAAACGCAGCGCGAGGGTGTTGACGCCATAGCCGACGAGCCCCGGCGGCCGGCGCACCTCGGCGAGGCTGCCCAACGCGAAGCGCCCCTGGCCACTCCACCGTGCGAGGAGCACCGCCACGGCGCTCAGCAGCACCGCGAAGTGCGAGGCCCCGGATCGGGCGGCGAGCTCGTCGATGGCAGCGCGGAGACCCGGTTCCAGCCAGCGCTGCCGCCGGCGGGCTCGCTGCCGGGCCGCGCGGCGCGGCCGGTCCGTGGGCAGGTCGAGGGCCGGCGGCTGCGGGTCGAGATGGCCGCGCCAGTAGGCGGTGGCGCCGGTGGCCGCCTCGCTCTCCAGGCGGCGACAGCGCTCTTCGAGCCACCGGCTCCACGACGGCGCCGTCGCTTCGACGGCGACGCCGCGGACCAGGTCGACGAGCTCGTCCACCAACCGGATCATCGAGGGCAGATCGGCGACCAGATGATGGACGACGAGGGCGAGACCGGTGTGCCCCGGAGTCCGCACCGAGGGCCAGGCGCGAAGCCGCCAGGGCGGACCCTGGCGGAGGTCGAAGGGGCGATCGACCAGGCGCTCGAGGGCGGCTCGGAGCCCCGCCCCGGACTCCGCCGGGGACGGCCAGAGGCGCTGGTCCGGGGGAGCGTCCCCAAGGCGGTAAGACGGCACCCCGTCCGGGGCGTCGAAGACCGCCCGCAGCGCTTCGTGACGTCGGTGAAGCTCCGAGGCCGCCGCGGCGAGACACGCGGCCTCGACCTCGACATCGATCTCGAAGACGGCGCTCAGGTGGTAGGCGGTGCTCGACGGGTCGAGCTCGTGGAGCGCGAAGAGGGCGCGGTGCCCGTCGTCGTCGAGCCGGAGAACGCCGCGCTGCGGGGGGAAATCGCCAGCCATCACAGGACCGCCGCGCCGCCTCCTGTCGGGGAGCGGTCGAGCCCGGCAGCGAAGATGGTGCCGGGCCTCGACCCGTTTCGAGGGGAGCGGGTCCCCGAGCTCGCGGTACGGGGACCCGGGACCACGGCCTGGCTTCAGAGGCGGAAGACTTCGGACATCTTCTGCAGCCGGTCCGCCTCGTTGGCCAGCGCCAGCGTCGCCGAAGACAGCTGCTCCGCGGAGCTCAGGTTCTGCTGCGCCACCTGGGCGATGCGCTCGACGGCCTTGACCACCAGGTCGCCGCCCTGTTTCTGCTCGCGGCTGCCGTCGGCCACCTGCTGGGTCATCTGGTTCATCATCTCGACGGCGCGCATGATCTCGCCGGCACCGTTGGCCTGCTCCTTGGCGGCGTAGGCCAGCTGGCGGGTGACATTCTGCATGTTGAGGGCCGTCGAGACGATCTGCTGGGCCCCGCTCGACTGCTCCTGCGTCGCGGTGTAGACCTCGCCCACCAGGTCGGTGGTCTTGCGCACCGACGCGACGATGTCGTCGAGGACGCGCCGTGACAGGTCCACCGCCTGCTCGGTATCGAGCTGCATGCGCTCGATGAAGCCGGTGATCTCGCGGGTCGAGTTGACCGACCGCTCGGCGAGGCGCTTGACCTCGTCGGCGACCACCGCGAAGCCGCGCGCGGCCTCGCCGGCGCGCGCTGCCTCGATAGCGGCGTTTAGCGCGAGCAAGTTGGTGTGGTTGGCTATCTCGCAGATCACCGAGCCGATCTCCTTGACTCTCT
>JAGQSE010000437.1 GCA_020439725.1 Acidobacteriota bacterium | reverse complement strand
CCGAGGCCATGCCGGCGCAGGCGTTGAAGGAGTCGGGTCCCCACAGCGCCGGCCGGAAGTAGCTGTCGTTCTGGTATCGGCCCTGCCCCTGGACGTTGTGGCAGAAGGCACACTTCTGAGCGAAGACCCGCTGACCACGCTCGGCATCGCCATCCGCCACCAGGGCCGGTGGATAGCCGCGCACCGGCGTGCCGTTGGGAACGTAGTGGTAGTACGAATCGGTGAGCCACTTGATGTAGACGATCAGACTGCGCATGATCGGGCTCTTCTCGCAATCCGCCGGCCCGTCCTTCGTCGAGCACACCGCCCGGCCGTTCATGCTGCGTTCGAAGCAGCCGTTGATCCGATCCTGGAGCTGGGTGGTCTCGGGATACTGGTAGACCTTCCACATGTCGACCCACCACGCCGCGTCGCGGTTGCCACCGCCGTTCAGATGGCAGCTCTGGCAGTGGAGCTTCGAGCGGACGTAGCGCTCCCCCACCAGCTCATAGGTCTCGGTGGCGTAGCGGAACCCGGCGAGGATCTCGCCCCAATTGCGGCGTTCCCAATCGTTTCGCGGCCGCTTGGGTGGCGGCAGGATGGTGTCGCTGCACGACACCGAAGCCTCGACGTCGTCGCACAGCGCGCCCCGTGGCCGCGGGTGGGCGTTGTTGAGCGTGAAGCTGAAATCCGACGACACGAAGCGGTGGGGATTGAGGCTCCGCGCCATGGCGTGACAACCCATGCACGAAGACGTTTCCTGCGAGAAGGTCTCCATGGTCGTGTTGGCCAGGAGGGTCGGGATGGCGTAGAAGTCGGTCCGCGCCGCCACCACCGGCGGATGAGACGTCTGCGGCCCCATCGACGGCGTCGGGCGGTGCTGGGGCTTGGCCCACTGCGTCCCCACCAGCTGGTAGTTCCGGAACACCGACCCGAGGTCCGCCAAGGTACCCTCGACGTCGGAGTTGAGGACCCTGACGTCGTCGACGGCCGCCTCGGGCTTCGAGCACACCGGCTCCACCGAAGGGATCTGGATCACCCGGCGGACCTGGTTGGGCATGGTCGCCGGGGTCTGAAGATTGGGTGGGCACCAGGCCGCCGGGCACAGCGGATCGTTGAGCGGCGAGACCGCGCCGTGGGTCGAGACGATGTTGTCCACTTGCTCGAAAGTCGACCAGATGAATTGAGGTGCGCTGGCCGTCTTGGTCGCCAGGTGGAAACCGGCGAGGCCCATGGTCTCCTGGCGACAGCTCCGCGGCTGCCCCAGAGGTCCGTCGTCGCAGACGCAGGCCTCGATCGTGTGGAAGAAGGGTGCCTCCTGCGGACCCACCGGCCGCCACGCGGCCTTGAGCAGCTGGCTGCCCACCGGGTAGTCGATGCGCTCCGCCTCGGCCTGGATCTCACCGTCGTAGAGCTTCCGCGACGGGTCGGTGATGTACTCGAAGAGCGGCCGGTTGAGCCGGATCTCGTAGCGTAGGAGCCGCCCGCTCTGGTCCTTCAAGGTCGCCGGCAGGGTACCGTCGGCGGGGAGCGCCTGGAGCACCGCGTCGACCTCGTCATCGACCTTGCTGGTGCGCTGGAGCATCTTGGTGGCGCCTTCGCAACCCTTGGGCATCGGCTGCGGCGAATCCCACGGCGGCGGCTCCTGGCCTTCCGGAAGGTAGATCTCGTAGGCCTCCTTCCAGGTCTCCCAAACCCTCGCGCCGGTGTCGGAGAAGCT
>JAGQSE010000436.1 GCA_020439725.1 Acidobacteriota bacterium | reverse complement strand
ATCTCGGCGCCTTCGTGCGCTGGAACATGCCCTACACCAGCGGTGGTCTGCTCACCCATCGCGAGGCCAACGACCTGGCGGCGTTCGTCGGCAGCCAGTGTCGGCCTGGCAAGGCCGGCGTCGGTCCCGACGGCGAGCCCTGCTCGCTCACCCCCGCGTGTGTCGACGGTCACCAACCCAAGACCGGCCCCGATGCGGCCGTAGGGAGTCCGGTGGCGGTCTTTCCCGAGTGGCCCGAGAGCGCGGCGGCGACGATCCCCTCGGACCTGCGCTGAGGGCTGGCCGCAGGGGGTTTCAGCGCGTCTCGTCGGCCGCTTCGGCGAGCAGCCGGCGGCGGGCGAGGAAGAGTAGCTCCGGGAGCAGGAGCACCGACAGCAGCAGCGCCGAGAGGACGCCGAGGGTCAGCGCCAGGGCGAAGGAGGCGAGACCTCGGTGGGTGGTGAGTGCGAGGGTGCCAAAGGCGGCGAGGGTGGTGAGCGAGGTCAGCACCACGCTGCGCCCGGTGCCCGCCAGCGTCCGTGCCAGGTCGCCGGCCTCGTCGAGGAAGCGGTGGGTGATGTGCACCCCGTCGTCGACGGCGATGCCCAAGACCACCGGTAGCGCCATGACGTTGAGCGGGTTCCACGGGATGTCGAAGGCGCGCATCAGCGCATGCATCGAGGTCACCGTGAGCACCGCCGGCAGCGCCGCGAGGAGCGCCGGCAGCGGACGCTTGAAGTCCACCCACACCCACAGCGCCAGGAGCACGGCGCCGAGCACGGCCGTGACGTCGAGGGCGCGCTGCGAGCGCTCGACCATGAAGGCGCCGAGCACCGGCATCCCGGTGACCCCGGGATCGATGGCGCGCATGTGCGCGAGGAAGCGTAGCTGCGCCTCGGGGCGCCAGACGTCCTCGACGGGGTAGGCGTAGACGGCGTAGCGACCGTTCGGGCTGCGCAGCGCTGCGGCGAAGCCCGCTGGCAGCTGGTCCTCGACCCCGAGCGCCTCGAGATCGAGGATCGAGCGCACCGCGGACACCGTGTCGTCCTCGAGAAGCCGGTCCTCGAGCTCGCGGGCCGCCTCGGCGCTGTCGGCGGTGAACACCGCGAACTCCGGGGACAGGTCCGAGTCCTCGACCATCCGCCGCTCGAGCCGTACCGCCTCCGAGTCCTTGGGTTGGAGGTTGAGGTAGTCGCTGTCGAAGCCCGGACCGCCGGCGACGCTACCGACCAATGCGGCGACGCCGATCACCACCGCCAGCGGCCGGCTTTGGAGGCGGACGAGGAAGCGGCCGAGCCGGCGCTCGCCCAGGGGCCGCTCGCGACGCCGGCGTGGCCCCAAGAGCGCGAGCAGAGCCGGCAGCACCGTGACCATGGCGACCAGGCAGATCAGGATGCCGATACCCGCGACGATGCCCAGCTCGGCAAAGCCGCGAAAGCCCGAGAAGGTCATCGCCAGGAGCACCGAGGCGGTGGTCAGCGCACCGGTGGCGAGACCGGGGGCGAGGAAGGCCACCGCGGCGGGCGCGGCTTGGGCCTCGGGGACGCCCTCGGCCACCAGCTCCTCGACGCGGTCGATGACGTGGATGCCGTAGTCGACGCCGAGACCGAAGAGGATCGAGGCGAAAAAGGCCGAAAGCAGCGTCAGGTGGCCGGGGAAGATCGTCACCGCGCCGACCGTCAGTCCCACCCCCGCGGCCAGCGCCACCATGGCCAGCAGCGGCCGGCGGAACGAGCCGAAGGCGGTGACGAAGAGCAGCAGCACCAGGGCGAAGGAGAGCGCCGACAGCCGCGAGATGTCCCGCTGGATGATCTCCCGGTCGTCGAGGGCGTAGGCCGGCATGCCGGTGAGCGTCGCGCGGATCCCGTGCTCCGCGTGCGGGTGTTTTTCGAGCAGGTGCTCCTCGAGCGGGTGTTTCTCGAGGACCTGGCGCACCGAGCGGACGAAAGGCGCGATGGTGTCGGCACTCGATTCGGGATCGTCGGGCTGGACGAAGACCAGCACCAGGTCGCCGTCCTCGTTGCTCAGGTACGGGTCGAGACCCAAGGGGGCGAGCCTCTCGCGATCGATGGGCAGCTTGTCGACGACGCTGCGGACACCGGGGAGCCTCCGGAGGTCAGGCCCAAGCTCGTCGACGGCCCGGTGGAGCGCCGCGGGGTCGTCGCCCTCGAGCCCCACCACCAGCACGTTGGGGGTGCCGAACTCGTGGGCGAACGCGCGGAACCGTGCCACGGGCGCCAGGTCCGGGTCGATCAGGTCGAGGTTCGAGGTGCGCAGGCCCAGGTGAAAGCCTGCCCCCAGCAGGCTCGCCAGCACCGCCCCGGCGGCGAGGGCCAAGACGGTCCGTGGCCGGCGGGCGCTCACGGCGGCGAAACCGCCGAGGAGGCGGCGGGCGAGCGGCTGGCGGCGGACGGCGCTCATGGCGCGGCCTGGGCGATGGCGGTCGGTTCGATGGACAAGCCGTGGCAGGGAGCGGTCATCGGGACGGGCTCCAGGGCGGTTCGGTTGCGGCCACCTCGGGCTCGGTGCCCGGAAGGGTCTCGAGAAAGGCCACCAGGTCCGCCACCTGGGCGTCGCTCAGGTACTCGTGCCCGGGCATCGACGTGCCCTCGAGCCCGAAGCGCACGATATGCGCCAGCGCCACCGCCTCGGGCAGCTTGGCGAGCTCGCCGGAGAGCCACCAGAAACGGTCCTTGCGCAGATCGAGGGCCGGGCGGTCGAGGCGCGCCGCCAGCGGTCCGGTCCCGGTGGCGTCGGCGCCGTGACAGGCAGCGCACCAGGTGGCGAAGAGGAGGGCGCCACGGTCTGGGGAGCCCTCGCCGATGGGGCCACCGCGATCGAGCCGGGCGAGCGTTTCGGCGCGGGCCGCCTCGTCGCCGCGTCCGAGGCTCGCCAGGTAGGCGACGAGGTCGTCCCCGCGACGGTCTCCCGGAGCGAAGAGCGCGGCATAGGAGGGCATCCGCGAAGTCGGTACGAGCTGCCGCGGGTCGACCAGGTGCAGCCGGTGCCACTGGGCGCTCCGCCGGAGCCCGGCGTTCGACAGGTCGGGGCCCTGCCGCCGGTTGCCGATGAGGACCGGGTGCTCGCTGCGATCGAGCGCGCGGCGCGGGCCCCACCAGCGCTCGTCGACGCCCTCCGGGCGGACGTATTGCGAGTGGCAGTTGATACAACCTTCCTCGATGTAGACCTCGCGTCCGCGGCTCACCGCGTCGGCGAGCTCGACGGGTGACGCGATCGTCGGTGTCGCCGGCCGGGCCTCGACGAAGAAGCTGACCACCGCGACCATGAGGACGAAGTAGAGGCCGAGGGCGGCGCCGGCGGTGGTGAAGCGGTGCACCGAGAGGGCCTGGCGGAGCCGTTGACGACGTGCCACCGCCCAGGCCACCGCCAGCAACGACCCCGCGGCGAGCAGGAAGGGTCGGGGAACCCGGTGCAGGTCCTGCGCCATCCCGACGCCGAGGGCGGAGCCGATCCAGCCGGCGATGCCGAAGACCACCGCCGCACGCCAGCGTACCGGGACGAGCCCGGGGCCGTCGGGCCGGTAGGCCGGGTAGACCACCAGCGCTACCGAGTAGAACGAGATTCCGATGGCGTAGAGCGGCCCCGCCACCGACAGCGGCAGCCCGGTCGCCGCGGGGTTGCCGATGGCGCCGAGAAGCGTGAAGGAGATGGCGAACAGAGCATAGGCGCCGAGCCACAAGGGTCGCAGGAAGCCTCGGTCGACCAGCCGGCCTGCCGCCAGCGCCGCCAGCAGGTGGACCGCTCCTTGGACCAGAGTCCGGCCTCCGCCCCAGGTGGGTCCTTTGAGCGCGGCGGTTTCCTGGATCACCGCGAAGGCCGCCGAGTCGAGCCAGATCAGCGCCAGCAGCGAGAGCAGCACCGCGACGAAGCCGAGGGGCCGGTAGTCGGCCTCGGACAGCGCGGTGGCGTTTTCCTCGCTGGCGTCGCGGGGCCCGTCGGGAGCTCGGCCGAGGAGCGCCGCGGCGGCCAAGCACACAGCGGCCGAGAAGAGCGCGGCGCCGGTCGCGGAGGCCTCGAAGAGACCCGGGAGGTTGCACACCAGGTAGGCCACGCCGGTGCCGAGCCCGATCTTGACCCCGAACCCGGGGCCGGGCAGGAGCCTGCGGAGCCCCGTCGCCAGGGTCACCGTCACCGCCGCCGTCGAGGCGCCTACGAGCGCCGCGGCTGCCGAGAGCGTGACCACCCCGCGACCACCCAGGGCGAGACACGCCGCGGCGGCGGCGGTCACCAGGGCGATCCGCAGCAGCGGCCGGAACGGGTGATGACGGAGCACCGCCGCGGTGGTCAGGCTGGTCAGGAGCCCCAGGACCCCCATGGCGCCCATCGCCACCTGGACTTCGGTGGTGGTCAGATGCTCACGAAGCAGGTGGAGGAAGCCGAACTGCGCCCACAGGAGGAAGTAGACGTAGGTGGCCACGACCGCGGCCACACCGGCCCAGGAGTGGGCTCCGGAGCCCTGAACCCGTCGCTCAGAGCGCTTCATCGAGGGCTCCACGGCGGAGGATGGCCAGCTGGGCGAGGGCCAGCACGAGGTCGGTGGCCAGGACCGAGATCCAGCCGGTCTCGAGCCAACCGCGCAGCAGCGCGACCCCGACGAAGGTGGCGACGACCAGGCGGATCAGCGCGGTGGCCTCGAGCACCACGGCGAGGCGACTCCTCCGTCCGGCCGCCGGCAGGGCGAAGGGATAGAGATAGGTCAGGCCGACGGCGCCGACGAAGGCGCCGATCCAGCGCAGCCAGACGGCCTCCGTCGGGATCGAGGTGAGACCCATGAGATGCAAGGTCGTCGCCGGTGCCACGACCAGCAGAACTCCGGTGAGCGTGTCGCAGGCACCGGCGAGGGCGCTGTACACAAGGGGCCAGCGGCGCATCTCAGGCGGCCTCCTCGTAGGGGATCTCGGCGGCCTCCGAAGGCACCGGAGGTGCTTGCCGACAGACCGAGGCCGCGCGAGCGCGGGCGAGCCAGGCCCACGACGCGCCGAGCATGGCGGCGCCGGCGATCCAGCGGAGCCCGTAGAGCCAGGTGGCGGCGGCATCGCCGCGGAAGAGCAGGCCCGGGTCGGTGCCTTCGAGGGTTCCCAGTACGAACATCGACCCGACGTAAAGACCGCACCCGCTCTGCCAGGCCCAGAACGGTCGGCGGGCGGCGAACAGGCCGTC
>JAGQSE010000435.1 GCA_020439725.1 Acidobacteriota bacterium | reverse complement strand
ATGGACATCATCAAGCTCTATGGCAGCGAGCCCGCCAACTTCCTCGACGTCGGCGGTTCCGCCAGCCAGGAGGCGGTGCAGAACGCCTTCCGCATCATCATCTCGGACCCCAGCGTCGAGGCCGTGCTGATCAACATCTTCGGTGGCATCGCGCGCACCGACCGCATCGCCCGCGGTGTGGTGGCGGCCATCGAGGAGCTCGGCGACGTCCGGGTGCCGGTGGTCGTTCGGCTCGAAGGCACTAACGTCGAGCAGGGCCGCCAGGTGCTGCGCGACGCGTCCTTCGACTTCATCGTGGCGGACCACATGGCGGATGCGGCGGAGAAGGTCGTGGCCGCGGCGAAAGGAGGCCGGTGATGGCGATCTGGGTCAATGACGACACGCGCCTTCTGGTGCAAGGCATCACCGGCAAGGAGGGCGAGTTCCACGCCCTCGGCTGCCGCGACTACGGCACCCGCGTGGTGGCCGGTGTCACCCCGGGCAAGGGCGGTCAGGAGGTCGAGGGCATCCCGGTCTTCGACTCGGTGGCCGAGGCCCGCGTGGCGACCGGTTGCAACGCGTCGATGATCTTCGTGCCGCCGCCCTTCGCCGCCGACGCCATCATGGAGGCGGTGGACGCCGGCGTCGAGCTGGTGTGCTGCATCACCGAGGGCATTCCGGTGGACGACATGCTGCGGGTAAAGGCCTTCATGCGCGGCTCGTCGAGCCGGCTGGTGGGCCCCAACTGCCCCGGCGTCATCTCCCCCGGAATGGCCAAGATCGGCATCATGCCCGGTCACATCCACACCCCGGGCAAGATCGGCGTCGTCAGCCGCTCGGGCACCCTCACCTACGAGGCGGTGTGGCAGCTGTCGAACGTCGGTCTCGGCCAGTCGACCTGCGTCNNNNCGGCGGCGACCCGGTCAACGGCACCTCGTTCATCGACGTGCTGTCGGCCTTCAAGGACGACCCGGACACCGAGGCGGTGATCATGATCGGTGAGATCGGCGGCAGCGCCGAGGAGCAGGCCGCCGAGTGGGTGCACGAGAACTTCGACCGGCCGGTGGTGGGCTTCATCGCCGGACGGACCGCCCCGCCGGGACGGCGCATGGGCCACGCCGGCGCCATCGTCGCCGGTGGCAAGGGCACCGCCGAGGGCAAGATCCAGGCGATGCGCAAGGCCGGGATCCACGTCGTCGACTCGCCCGCCGACATGGGCAAGGCGGTGATCGAGGCCCTCGGCCGATAGGGCCAGGCAATCGAAGAGCCCGTGAACCCACCGGTGCATCGCCCCGGAGAAAGTCGCGGATGATCCGATGACGGAGTCGCTACGATTTCAAGGCCATGGCTGGCTCGCTCTCCTCGGTGGGGGCGAGTTCAGCTTTGGCGAGACCGAGGATGCCGATCGCGCATGGCTGGAAAAGGCCGGCGAAGGCGTGGTCGGCTTCCTGCCGGCGGCGAGCGGCTCCATCGACTACGGTGAGCACTTCGCCGAATATCTCGACGAGGTCTTCGACCGCGAGCTCGAGGTGGTGCCGGTGTACCGTCCCCGCGACGCGCGGCGCGGTCGCAACCGGGCTCGCATCGAGGACTGCGCCGCCGTCTATCTCGGTGGCGGCGTCACCGACCAGCTGCTCGAGGCCATCGCCCATTCGGCGGTGGCCGACGCGCTCCGTCGCCTCGTCGAAGGGGGCGGGGTGGTGGCGGCAACGGCCGCCGCGGCGCAGGCCTGCGGTGAGTGGGCCCGAGCACTCCGCGGGGAGGGCTTTCTCGAAGGGCTCCGCTGGCTCGCCGGTGGCGTCGTCGAGACCAACTTCGACCCCGGTCACGACCGCCGGCTGCGCCGGCTGTTGCAGCGGCCGGGGGTCCGTTGGGGTCTGGGGATTCCCGCCGGATCGGCGGTGCTCCTGGGGCCCGAAGGTGCGGTGGAGGTCGTCGGTACCGCGTACATGGTGCGCGTCGCCGACGGAGAGTTCGAGGTTCTTGGGCAAGGCGCCGGCTGATTCGCCGGCTCTCCCCGGGACGTCATACCCCAAGGTTTCAAGCCAACGACAACAACCAGGACCGGTCATCGTGACGGCCGGTTTCGATTCGAGGACATGCACATGCAGCAGACGCTCGCCATCATCAAGCCCGATTCCTTCGCCGCCGGCAATGCCGGCAACATCCTGGCCCACCTCGAGAAGGAGGGCTTCAAGATCCGCGGTCTCCGCGTGCTGCACCTCTCCGAGGCGCAGGCCGGCGCCTTCTACGCGGTCCACAAGGAGCGCCCGTTCTACGGTGACCTGGTCAAGTTCATGACCGGCGGTCCCGTGGTGCCGGTGGCCCTCGAGCGCGAGGACGCCGTGACCCACCTGCGACAGGTGATGGGCGCCACCGACTCGAAGAAGGCGGACGCCGGGACGATCCGCAACCTCTACGGCACCGACATCGAGCAGAACGCGATCCACGGCAGCGACTCCCCCGAGAACGCCGCCATCGAGCTGGGGTTCTTCTTCTCGAAGGCGGACCTGATCTCCGCGCACTGACCCTCGGTTTCTTGACCGGTTCTCGAGCCCCTCCTCCGGATCGCCCGATGGGTGATCTGGGTGGGGGCTTGCTTCGTTCTGGTGCTTGCCGTCGCTTTACCGACCACCGGGGCGCAGGCGATGCTCGAGGGCGCCGAGGAGCGCGTCGACGGCGAGGGCCAGGACGGCGGCGGGGAGGGCGCCGGAGAGGATGCGCCTCGAGTCGACCAGCTGGAGACCGGTGATGATCGGCTCGCCGAGACCGCCGGCGCCGATGAACGCGGCCAGGGTCGCCACCCCGATGCTGATCACCGCGGCGGTGCGGATCCCGGCCATGATGGTGCGCATCGCCAGCGGCAACTGCACCCAGCGCAGCACCTCGGCGGGCCGCATGCCGATGCCGCGGGCCGCGTCGACCAGATCGGGGTCGACCCCGGCGATCCCGGTGTACGTGTTGCGCAGGATCGGCAGCAGCGCGTAGAGGAA
>JAGQSE010000434.1 GCA_020439725.1 Acidobacteriota bacterium | reverse complement strand
TGGTGGAGGTCCTTCGGCGGCAGGCACTGCGGGTGGCCTGGACGGGGTAGGCGGACGGTTTCTGGCGTACGCGGCGGCGGTGGGGTTCGAGGGGCCGCCTGCGGGGTTTGGAGATCTCCTTCTGCTCGATGGATCGCCGGCACCCGAGCTCGGCGAGGATCAGGCGCTGCTCAACGAGTGGGCAGCGAGGCGCCTCGACGCTCGGGTCGGCGATGTCCTCGAGATCTCCTACTTCCGCGTCGGCGAGGGTGAGCGGCTGGTCAGCGAGGAGCATCGGCTCGAGCTTGCCGGTGTCGTTCGCATGAGCGGGCTGGGCGCGGATCCGAGCCTCACCCCCGACTACCCGGGGATCTCCGATAGCGACGACATTTCCGATTGGGATCCGCCCTTTCCCGTCGATCTCGACCTCGTCACCCCGGATGACGAGGCCTATTGGGACGACCTGCGCGGCGCGCCCAAGCTCTTCGTCGGCGCCGCGACCGCCAGCCGGCTGTGGAGCTCACGCTATGGCGACGTCACCGCGCTTCGCATCGCACCGGCTGCTGGCGCTGACCTCGACGGGCTTCGTCGCGCCGTCGAGACCGATCTGCCGCACGCGATCGATCCGTCGGCCTTCGGGCTCGATCTCGAGCCGGTCCGCCATCAGGCGCTGGCGGCGGCGGTCGGGGCCACCGACTTCGCGCAGCTCTTCGTCGCCTTCAGCTGGTTCCTGATCCTCGCCGCGGCGCTGCTCGTGGGGCTCCTCTTCGGACTCGGCGTTGAACAGCGGGCGGCGGAAGTGGGACTGCTCCGCGCCGTCGGGTTTCGCGAGGCCACGGTGCGGCGGCGCTTCTTGGTCGAGGGGTTCGTGGTGGGTGCCCTCGGCTGCGGTGTCGGGGTGGTGCTCGCCGTCGGGTACGCGGCGCTCCTGATGCGCGGGCTCAGGACCTGGTGGCTGCCGGCGGTCGGGTCTCGCGAGCTCACGCTCCACCTCTCGGTGGTCAGCCTGGCCGTCGGCTTTGCCTCGTCGCTCGCGGTGGTGGTGCTGGCGATCTTCGTCGTGCTCCGCCGGTTGCGGAGGGTGTCGGCGCCGGTGCTCCTGGCGGGGTCGGTGGACCCCGAGGATCGGCGCCGGCGTGGACGCTTGGCCCGGGGGGCGGTGGCGCTCGGAGCCCTGCTGGTCGTTGGCCTGGCGGCCGTGGCGCTCGCCGCTGGGGGTGGGGGAGCGGCGGTCTTCTTCGGCCTCGGCGCCGGGGTCCTGCTCTTGGGACTCGGGCTCTTCTCGCTGTGGTGCCGGTCCCGTGGCGGTACCTCGGTGCACTCGGCTGTGCTGACGTCGGGCAGACTCGGGTTGTGGCGCCTCGCCGTGCGCAACAGCGCGCGCAACCCCGGCCGGAGCATCCTGAGCGTCACGCTGGTGGCCTGCGCTTGCTTCGTCCTGGTGGCCGCCGCTGCCAACCGCCGCGATCTGACCGCGGTCGACCATGGTCGCGAGTCGGGGACCGGGGGCTACGCGCTGGTGGCTCGGAGCGACGTGCCGCTCTTCGACGACCTGAACGAGCCCGACGGTCGCTACGAGCTGGGGCTTCCCGACGACGAGGCCCTGTGGCAGGACGTCAGGGTGTACTCGCTACGGCGCCTTCCCGGCGACGACGCCAGCTGCCTCAACCTCTATCGTCCCGAGAGCCCTCAGGTCCTGGGAGTGTCCCGAGCGTTTAGAGATCGCGGCGGCTTCCACTTCCACGCCACCGCGAGTCCCACCGACGATCCCTGGAGCCTCCTGGATGAAGACCTCGATACCGACGAGATCACCGGTGCGCCGCTCGTCCCGGCGGTGGCGGATTTCGAGAGTGCCACCTGGATCTTGAAGCTCGGTCTGGGCGACGACGTCGTGCTCAGCGGTAGCGATGGCCAGCCGCTGCATCTGAGGCTCGTCGGACTCCTCGACGCGAGCCTTTTTCAGAGTGAGATCCTGATTTCCGAAGAGCAGATGCTCCGGCATTTCCCCACGGTGGAAGGCTATTCCGACTTCCTCATCGACGCACCGGCAGCGAAGGCTTCGGAGGTGGCGACGATGCTCGAGGCCGGCCTCGGCGGCTTTGGTTTCGACGCCACCGGCGCCGCCGAGAAGCTGGCGAGCTTCAAGGCGGTGCAAAACACGTATCTTTCGACCTTCCAGACGTTGGGGGGCCTCGGGCTCCTGCTGGGGACGTTGGGGCTCGCCGTGGTGTTGACGCGCAATGTCTACGAGCGTCGCGACGAGCTTGCCGCGCTGCGCGCCTTCGGCTTCCGTCGCTCGTTGCTGCGCACCCTGATTCTCGAAGAGTCGGTGGTTCTGCTCCTCCTCGGGATGCTCCTCGGTACCGGTGCCGCGCTCATCGGCGTGGCGCCCTATCTATCGGCCGCCGGTGCCGCGGTGCCCTGGCGGTCGCTCCTGCTCACCCTCGCCGCGGTCTTCCTCGCCGGTCTGGCGGCGTGCGGTCTCGCCGCGTCGCGGGCGCTGCGGGGAGAGCTCTTGCCGCAGCTGCGCGGCGAGTAGGTCGCGGATTGCTTCCTGCTACGATCACGCAATCGTTCAAGGAGCCACCATGGCGGTCGCGTGGTTGCGGTCGCCGATCGGTGCGCTCGATGCGCTGCTTCTGAGGAGGAAGATATGAAGCGTACGTCCCTGGTCCTGGCCCTGGCGTTCATCGTGGTGGTCTCGTGGTTCGGTGTGTCCTCCCAGGCTTCGCCGGCTGAATCGGCTCGACCGATCGCCGTTGCGGCGACCTCCCCGGTGCCGGCAGCGCCGGCGGCGGTGAGCTCCGACACCTGCGCGCCGGCGAGCTTCGAGATCGGGTCGCCTGCCGCGACCGCCGCCGGTGATGGGCTCGGCCCGGCCTTCGAGCCGCCGGGCTGGCCGCCGACCAGCTGTGTCTGCGGCGGTTGCTGCGAGAACAACCGCTGCTGGCGCAACGGTTCCATCGCCAAGTGCCTCTCGTTCTGACGGGACGCTTTCCGACGAGACAGCGCCCCGGGTCTTCGGATCCGGGGCGTTTCGGTCCGTGACGGGCGGCCGCGCAACCCTAGAACCGGCCGCTCGTATTCGAGGTTGCCGCCTATCCTTGTAGTAGACTGCGGCGGACCAGGCAACAACCTCCAGCAACCGGGCCGTCCATCGGGGGGCTCGAGAAAGAGCACCACGATGCGCGATACTCTCTCCCGTCTCTGGATTCCGGCCGTGCTGGCCCTCCTCGCTACCCACCTCGCCTGCGCCGGTCCGGGAGCCCACGGCACCCGGCCTGTGACGGCCGCAACCGCCGGCGAACCGGCGAGCTCGATCGAAATGCAAGAAGCCAATCCCCTGCTCCGACCCTGGACCGGCCCCTACGGCGGGGTCCCGGCCTTCGACATCATGGACCTGGCGGACCTCGAGCCGGCTCTCGACACCGCCATGGCCGAGAACCTGGCGGAGATCGAGGCCATCGCCGCCAACCCCGAGCCGCCGACCTTCGAGAACACCATCGCCGCTCTCGAGGGAACCGGGCGGACCCTCGACCGGGTGCAGACCTACTACGGCATCTGGCGCTCGAACCTGTCGTCCCCGGAATTCCGCGAGATCCAGGAGCGCATGGCGCCCAAGCTTGCCGATCACCGGTCGAAGATCGTCCAGAATCGCAGGCTTTTCGAGCGGGTCAAGGCGGTGCACGACAGCGGCGAGGTGGCGCGGCTGCGGCCCGATCAGCAGCGGCTGGTCGAGCTGACCTACGACGAGTTCGCGCGCAACGGTGCGAGCCTCGACGGGGCCGCCAAGGAGCGCTATGCCGCCATCAACCAGCGCCTCGCCGAGCTCCAGACCCGCTTCGCCAACAACGTTCTCGCCGACGAGGAGGGCTACGTCACCTATCTCGACGAGAACCAGCTCGGCGGTCTGCCCGAGTCCTTCGTCCGCGCCGCCGCCGCGGCCGCCGAGGAGCGGGGGCAGGCCGGGCGGTATGCGGTGCTCAACACCCGCTCGTCGATGGATCCCTTCCTCACCTACTCGGACCAGCGCGACCTGCGCGAGAAGGTCTGGCGCACCTACTACAGCCGCGGTGACAACGGCGACGAGCACGACAACAACGCGCTGATCCCCGAGATCCTCCAGCTGCGCCGCGAGCGCGTTCGCCTCCTGGGCTATGACGACTACGCCCAGTGGCGGCTCGAGGACCGCATGGCCAAGACCCCCGAGCATGCCCGCGAGCTGATGATGGAGGTGTGGCCCGCGGCGCTGGCACGGGTCGAGGAGGAAGTGGCGGACATGCAGGCGGTGGCCGACGCCGAGGG
>JAGQSE010000433.1:1567-2952 GCA_020439725.1 Acidobacteriota bacterium | reverse complement strand
CTCTATGCCCTCGGCCTGCTCCACGAGCTCTACCAGGAGCTCCTCGCGGGCTATCGGCTCCGGCGCAACCCGGGGGTGCTGCAGCGGGCGGTGCGTTGGCTCCAGGAGGGCTTCGGCCACGGCACCGTCGAGCGGATGCTCCGGCACACCGCCGACCTCTTCCCCACCGCCGACGGCGGGCCGCCGCCGGACGAGGAGTTCCTGCTCCACAAAGCGCTGGTCCTGTGGCTGTTCAACGACAACCCGGCGGCCGCCGGTGCCCGCGAGCTGTTCGACGACCGCGAGCTCGAGGCGACGACCCACTACCACCGGCTGATCGCCGATCTCGAGACCTTCTTCGCCGCGGAGCCGGGCTATGGCAGCGGCGAGGACAGTCTTTTCCGGCTGCTGCGCTCGCCGGTGGAACGCGCGCCGGGATCGCTCTCCGAGCAGCTCGAGCTCGCCCTGGCCATCGAAGAACGTGTCTCGCGGCCTTTGCGGGACCGCCTGCGCCGCGGTCTCGACGTCCTCCGCGAGGAGCACCGGCCACCGTTCGCACCGGTGGCGGGGCCACCGCCGGAGCCGAGCGCCGCCTACGCCGAGCTCCGGGGTACGACGGCCCGCTACCCGATTCAGCGCCCCTGGATGCGCGAGCTGGTGCTGGTGGCCAAGCACACCGACGTGTGGCTCCACCAGCTGTCGCGAGCCCACGGCCGGCGCGTCGAGCGGCTCGACCAGATCCCCGACGCCGCCCTCGAGGCGCTCCGCGAGCTCGGCTTCAACGGTCTTTGGCTCCTCGGTCTATGGCAGCGCAGCACCGCCTCGGGGCGGATCAAGCGCGCCGCCGGCGATCCCCGCGCCGCCGCCTCGGCCTACGCCGTCACCGAGTACCGGGTCGCCGAGCACCTGGGTGGGGACGACGCCCTCGAGGCGCTGTCCCGCCGCGCCGCCGACCACGGTCTGCGGCTCGCCGGCGATTTCGTGCCCAACCACACCGCCCTCGACGCACGGTGGGTGATCGAGCATCCCGAGCGCTTCGTCGGCTCGGCGACCAACCCCTTCCCCGGGTACACCTTCACCGGCGACGATCTTTCCGACGATCCGCGCGTCGGTCTTTATCTCGAAGACCATTACCGCGACCGCAGCGACGCGGCGGTGGTCTTCCAGCGGGTCGATCGCCAGACCGGCGAGGTGCGCTACCTATTCCACGGCAACGACGGCACCGGTCTGCCCTGGAACGACACCGCGCAGCTCGACTTCCTGCGCGCGGAGACCCGCCGCGCGGTCATCGACGAGCTGGTGGCGGTGGCGCGGCGACTGCCCATCGTGCGCCTCGACGCCGCCATGGCGCTGGTCCGGCGTCACGTGCTCAGGCTTTGGTACCCGGCCCCCGGCGAGGGCGGGGC
>JAGQSE010000433.1:0-1511 GCA_020439725.1 Acidobacteriota bacterium | reverse complement strand
CGGGAGCTCTGGCACGAGGCCCTCGACCGGCTCGCCGAGGAAGCCCCGGACACCCTCCTCCTGGCGGAGGGGTTCTGGCTGATGGAGGCCTACCTGGCGCGGAACCTCGGCATGCACCGCGTTTACCACGGCACCTTCATGCACCGGCTCCGCGTTGAAGACAACACCGGTTTCCGCCGCGCCCTGGTTTCGGCGCTGGCCTTCGACCGGCGTCTGGCCGGCAGCTTCACCAACTACCTGACCAACCCCGACGAGGAACCGGCGGTGGTCCAGCTGGGCAAGGGGGACAAGTACTTCGCGCTGACGACGCTGCTGGCGACCCTGCCGGGGCTGCCCCTGTTCGGTCACGGCCAGGCGGAAGGACTGGTCGAGCGCTATGGCATGGACTACCGCAAGGCGCGCTTCGACGAGGACCCGGACCCGCGCTTCCTCGCCCGTCACCGCCGGGAAATCGCTCCTCTGCTCCGCAAGCGAAGCTGCTTCGCCGAGGTCACCGGCTTCCAGCTGCTGGTCTTCGAGCCGGGTGGCCCGGGCAAGGCCGACGACGTTCTCGCCTTCGTCAACCGCTGCGACACCGGTGCCGTGCTGGTGGCGGTCCACAACCACGGCGGCACGACCCGGGGCCGCCTCCACCGCACCGACGCCACCGTCGGCGGGCCGGCCCTCGACCTGGCCACCGCCCTCGGCCTCGACACCGGCTCCAAGGTATTTCACCCGTGGTGGGATCCGCGGACCGGCGAAGGATGGCTGCTCGAGACCGCGGCCCTGGCACGCCGTGGGCTCGATCTCGACCTGGGACCCTACGGCACCCGCGTGATGCTCGCCGGCGAGGCACTCCACGACCGGCCCGACGGCGCGCTGCCCCGTCTCTGCGAAGAGCTCGCCGGCCGCGCCGTAAGCGACCTCGGTGCGCGTCTTGACGCGTTGGGCTACGAAGCGGCGGCGCCGGACCCGCCTGGCGCCGGGGATGAAGAGTCCTGAAGTCGCGCCGGTTCTAGCAAGATTCTGCTCACGCGTCCTCGAACGACCCTCCCAGCACGGCAGCGGCGGGTGCGGGGCGGGTGGCGGCGGTGACGGGGTGGGGCTCGGCTTCGGGGGGGCCGCCGAAGCAGGCATCGCCAAAGGTCATGGCGCCCTCTTCGGCGGTGCCGGCGGCGCTTCGGAAGGTGGTGAAGAGCTCGCGGCCAAGGCCGACGTGGGAGGGTGCGAGATCGGCGATGGCGGGTTGCCGCGACCGCCACTCGGCGGCGTCGACCCGGGCTTCGAGCACTCCGTTCTCGGGATCGACGAGGATGACGTCGCCGTCGCGCACCTTGGCCAAGGGACCGCCGCGGAGCGCCTCGGGGGTGACGTGGATCGCCGAGGTGACCTTCCCCGAAGCCCCCGACAAGCGGCCGTCGGTCACCAGCGCCACCGCGAAGCCGCGGTCCTGGAGCACGCCGAGCTGGGGCATCAGCTTGTGGAGCTCGGGCATGCCGTTGGCGCGCGGCCCCTGGAAGCGCACCACCGCC
>JAGQSE010000432.1:17500-20397 GCA_020439725.1 Acidobacteriota bacterium | reverse complement strand
CCCTGCTCTCGAGCCGCCTTGAGGTAGCGCAGGTGACCGACGTGGAGGAGGTCAAAGTGGCCGTTCGCAAAGGCCAGCCGCCGGCCTTCCTGGCGCAGCTTCGGGCGGAGCGCGAGAAGCTCCGGAACCGTCAGGACCTGACCCATCGAAGCTCCTCCAGCGGCCTGGCGTCGGTGTTCACGGCGTGGATCAACTCGTCGCGATCGAGGGTGGCGGTGCCCAATTTCATCACCACGATGCCACCGGCATAGTTCGCCAGGAGCGTCGCCTCGAGGGGAGTCGCTCCGGCGGCAACGGCGAGGGCGAAGGTACCGATGACGGTGTCGCCGGCACCGGTGACGTCGGCCACCTGGTCGGTGCCGTGGACCGGCAGCTGGCACAGCCCCCCCTCGTCGAACAGCGCCATACCGCGGCTGCCGCGAGTGACCAGGAGGAACCGCGCCTCGAGGCCGTCGAGCAGACGTCGGCCCTGTGCCGCGAGCGCGACCCCGTCTTCGGCGAGCGGACCGCCCAGCAGCCCTTCGGCCTCCTCCTCGTTGGGGGTTCCGGCGTCCATGCCGGAGAAGTCCCGGAGCCGATAGCGGCTGTCGCAGAGCACGGTGCCGGCCCCCTTCAGGCTTTGCCGGAGCACCGCCAGGGCGGCGGGCTCGACGGCACCATAGCCATAGTCGCTGAGCACCGCCACGGGCGCCTCGGCGGCGGCCGCCTCGAGCCGGCGAAGGACCTCGGCATCACGGCCCGGATCCGGCGGCAGAGGCTGCTCGGCGTCGTAGCGGACGATCTGCTGCTTGATGGCGTGACGCCCGCCGCCGAGGATGCGGGTCTTGGTGGGCGTCCGATATCCGGGGATCTCGACGAGGCCGTCGGTGGCGATGCCGCGGTCCCGGAAAAGCTCCACCAGCCCGCGGCCGCTCGCGTCGTCGCCGACGACTCCGACGGGCAGCGGCCGGCCGCCCAGGGCGTGGACGTTGGCCACCGCGTTGGCGCCACCGCCGGGGATGAGCGTTTCGCTCTCTAGGCTCAGGATCAGCACCGGTGCCTCGCGGCTGATGCGCTTGGGCACCCCGGTGATGAACCGATCGGCTACGAGGTCGGCCAGGAGGACCACCGGTTGACCCGCCATCGCGTCGACGATCTCGAGAAGTCTCGAGCGGGTCGGGACGGCGTGCGACGGATCGGGCATGATCTTGGCTTGGGGGACGGATGCTCGAAGGCTGATTCTCGGCGGTCGAGCATATCTCAGCCGGCGTTTCGACCACGGTGCGGCGCGGTGTCGGAGGTTGAGTCGTGGACATCGTCCCCGGAGGATGACGCGCCCGGCGGGGCGGCGACCTCTTTGAGGGACGACGCCGCGGGGTCGTCCCGGTCCGGGGTTCCGGGTCGGGATGGGGCGGCGAAGGCCGAGAACTGCTGGCATCGGTTGTGCGTATACTCAGCGAGGGAGAGCTGTCCATGACCTCGGCGGAACCACTCGGAATACAAGACGACCAGCCCACCGCGTGGGACTTCGAGAACGCCACCATGCCGTTCCTCGACGCCTTGTACAACACCGCCTACCGCATGACGCGTAACGCCGAGGACGCGGAAGACCTGGTCCAGGAGACCTATCTCAAGGCCTACAAGTACTACGACAAGTTCCAGGAAGGCACCAATCTCAAGGCGTGGCTCTTCAAGATCATGAAGAACACGTTCATCAACGCCTACCGCAAGAAGCAGCAGGTGCCTCCGGAGACCGACTTCAGCGATATCGAGGAGTCCTTCGAGAGCCTGGTCAGCGAGGAGGCGAAGCGCGACGACAAGAGCCCCGAGGACGAGCTCCTGAGCGGCGTCCTCGACGAGGACATCCAGCGCGCCCTCGACAGCCTCCCCTCGGACTTCCGCATGGTGGTGCTGCTCGCCGATCTCGAAGGCTTCACCTACAAGGAGATCGCCGGCATCCTCGAGGTTCCCGTCGGCACCGTCATGAGCCGGCTCTATCGCGGACGCCGGCTGCTCGAAGCGGCGATGCTCAAGTACGCCCGCGAGCACGGCTACCTGCGCGACGGCGAGCCGACGAAGATGCGCAGCCGCGGCGACGGCTGACGGGCCTTTCAGGATCTCCCTCCTCGAAGATCTCGGACCCGCGCAGGCCCCCGACATTCCGGCACGCCGCGCTTGCCGCTGTCGCGACGAGGAATAACCCGCCGACCGGTTTAGTTTAGACTTGCGGACCGGCCAACGACGGACGAGCTGCCGCCGCGAGCCCAGACCGCCCCTGTCGAGGACCAAGGCAAGTCGAGCGAGCATGCGCAGAGGTATGGGCATGGAGTGCAAGCGGATCATCGAGGCCACGTTCCAAAGCCTGGACAACGAGATGGACCCAGAGACCCACGCCGATTTCGAAGCGCATCTCGAGCGATGTCCGCCGTGCAGCGAGCGGAGCCGCATCGTGATCAGCTACCTGCTGATGTTCCGGCGCAGCGACGCCTGTCGCTGTGCCGCTCCTCGGGACCTTCACGAGCGCGTCCGCGAGCTTCTCCGCCGCCACTGCTCCGGCCCACCCTCCACCTCCCAAAGCTCTTGAGGCGGCCTGCTTCGATCCGGCGGGCGCTCCCCCGGCTCGTCTCCCGCGCCGCCCTCTCCCTGCTACTCGCCGGGTTCCTGGCCGGTGGACCGCTGCACGCCGAGGGCGGCCTCAAGCTGGCCGGCGCCGGCGGCGGCTCGCTCGACACTTCCGAGCTCGAAGCCGGGGACGCCGTGGTCTTCGTCTGGGCCTCCTGGTCTCCGCGCTGTCGCGACATCGAGCAGCAGGTCAACGCCGCACAGAATCGCTGGAGCGGCCGCCTGCGGGTCGTTTCGGTGAGCTTTCAGGAGGACGGGGACACCGTCAGCTCGTTTCTCGCCGGCAAGCGCCTCGC
>JAGQSE010000432.1:0-17352 GCA_020439725.1 Acidobacteriota bacterium | reverse complement strand
CGCCTTCGACCATCCCTGAGCGGCTCTTGCGTCAGTTCTGAAAGATCTCCGCAATCGCCGATTGCCCAAGTTCTTGTGCTAGCATCTCGCGGTTCGAGACAGCAAGACCCAGACAGGAGGCGGCGCAGTACGATGGGAAACCGGGGCAAGTTGATCCTTCGCTCGAGCTTGGCTCTGGCACTCCTTTCGACGGCCTTCTGGTTTCTAGCTTCGACCCGGCATCTCAAGACGGAGCTGGGCTCTGTCGATCCGCTGGTCCCTGCGCCGCGTTTCGATCCCGTCCTCGCCACCAACCTCGGCTCCAACCCCGACATCCCCGATCTCGACCAGGTCGAGATCCCTGTGCAGAAGACCTTCGAGCCCGGCGAAACCCTCGGCCAGGTACTCGCCAGCTACGGCGTCGAGGGCACTTCGGCGCGCGAGCTGGGCGCCGTCCTGGCGCAGCGGGTCGACCTCCGCCGTCTTCGCGCCGGCGATCCCTACTCGGTGTTCTTCGATCGCAATGGCCAGCTGAGCGCGTTTCAGGTTCCGATCCGTGATCGCGGCCGCGTCCGCGTGGTCCTCGACCGCGGAACCTGGCGCGAGGAGTGGCAACCCTTCGTCCGCCGGACGGAGCTGCATGTCGTCTCCGGCGACCTCGAGACCTCTCTCGAAGCGGGGATCGAGAAAGCCGGCGGGCCCAGCTCCCTCGCCTACGTCATGGCTGACGCCCTGCAATGGGACCTCGACTTCAGCCGCGACCTGCGCATCGGAGACCATTTCGAGGCGATGTACGAGCAGGTCTACCTCGATGGCCAGGACCGCGGGGTCGGCCGCCTTCTGGCGGTGCGCTACATCAACCGCGGTGACGTCCTCGAGGCCTACTCCTTCGGTGACGACGGCGGGTTCTACGACGGCGAGGGCCGGCCTCTGCGCAAGATGTTCCTGCGCTCGCCGATGCGCTACTCGCGGATCACCTCGAGCTTCACCAACCGCCGCTTCCACCCGGTGCTCAAGATCTACCGCCCGCATTACGGCGTCGACTACGGTGCGCCGGTGGGGACGCCGGTGCGCGTGACCTCCGCGGGCAGCGTGAGCTTCGCCGGCTGGAACAAGGGCGGTGGCAAGACCGTCAAAGTGCGGCACCCCAACGACTACGAAACCGCCTACCTCCATCTCTCGCGTTTCGCCGACGGCATACGCCCCGGCGCTCGGGTGCGGCAGGGGGACATCATCGGCTATGTCGGGATGACGGGGCTCGCTACGGGTCCGCACCTCGACTATCGGGTTCAGCACCACGGGCACTACATCAACCCGCTGAGCATCAAGAGCGTCCCCGCGAAGGCGATCTCGCAGGTCGACATGCCCGCGTTCATCGCCTGGCGCGACCTCGTTCGCAACAACCTCGAACGGGGCGTCGCCGAGCCCCTCGAGATCGACCGCTCGATCCAGCTCGCCAGCCGTTCCACCCGCCCCTCGACGGACGCCGCAGGCTCCGCCCGGACCACCGCCCGCTGACAGCGGTGGCTTCGCGCCTCGGGAGCTCCCGGCAGCACGACCCTCCCGGTTCAGGAAACATGATCTCCGCCCGCGCCTGGTGCCGCGTCGACCTGGCCGGCGGCACCCTCGACTTGTGGCCCCTGGGACTGCTGCACGAGGGGGCCTCGACCGTCAACCTGGCGGTCGACCTGGCGGTCCGAGCGAGCCTGAGGCACAGCACGGACGGCGGCTGGCGGGTCGTCCAGGGCGGTGAAGAGCACCGAGCCGGCGATCGCTCAGACCTCCTGCACCATCCCGAGACCGCGCTCGTCGGTCATGTCGCGGAGACTCTCGACCTCCCCCCGCTCGAGGTCTCGTTGAGCAGCGCATCACCTCGCGGCGGCGGCCTCGGGGCAAGCTCGGCACTGGCCGTGGCGCTCCTCGCCGCCGGCGAAGCCTGGCTCGGCCGACCCGCATCGAGCGCATCCGCCCTCGCGGCAGTCGCTCGGGACCTCGAGGCACGGATGATGAACCTGCCGACGGGAACGCAAGACCACTATGGCGCTCAGCTCGGTGGCGCCCTGGTCCTGACCTATCCGCCGGGGGGTGTCCGGGTTCGCCGTCTCGATGCCGTCGACCTCGAGGCCTTGGGGAAATGCCTGGTCATCGCCTACAGCGGTCAGAGCCACTTCTCGGCCGGAAAGAACTGGCAGGTCGTCAAGCGCCGTCTCGACGGCGACCCCGAGGCGATCGCGACCTTCGCTGGAATCGCCGCTGCGGCGGCCGCATTGGCCGAGGCCCTCGAGGCGGGCGACCTGCCGCGGGTCGGCGCCCTGGTGGCGGAGGAATGGCGGCACCGCCGACGGCTAGCCGAAGGGGTCTCGACTCCAGGCCTCGAGGCGATGCTCGCCGCGGCCCGCGAAGCCGGAGCCTGGGGAGGGAAGGCCTGTGGCGCCGGCGGCGGTGGCTGTCTCGCGGTGCTCTGCCCCCAGAAGCGCCGGGCCGCGGTCGCGCAGGCTCTGGTGGCGGCGGGAGCGGAGATCCTCGAGGCGGCGCCGACGGCTCTGCCTCTCGAGATCACCCGGAGCTAGCAGGCCGCCTGCCCTCGGTACCTCCGGCAAGACCTCGAGCCCGCGATACCCCTGACGGGGAACCGCGGCCGTTCAAATCACCTGGGGTACGACAGAGAGTAGCGAGCAGCGACGACCGGGGCTCAGCGGGTCCGGGTGCGCTCTTGCAGGATCTGGTAGCCGCTTTCGGCGTCGAGGCGATCACCGAGCTCGAGGCTGCGCAGATCGCTCCAGCCCGCGCTGGTGCTCTCGCGGTAGAGCAGCCGGCCATCGCCCTCCCAGGCCACGAGCACCTGCTCGCCGGACTCGGAAAGGAAGATCGCCGCCGGCGCCTGGTCGGTGTCCATCAGCGGGCGCTGGGAGACCACGCGCAGGCTCAGGAAGTGGCTGTGGGTCTGTGGCGCGGACGCGTCCGGGGTGCTGATCTCGGAGATGAAGTAGCTGTCCGAATCGTACAACCGCGCGAACTCACCGCCGAAGAGGTTCGAACCGATGTCGATGATGTTGCCGCGGATGGTGTCGGCGAACGGCGTCAGGCCATGGGTCCAGTTGCGGCCGATGTCGATGATGTTGCCGCGGACGTCATCGGCCATGAAGGAGACGTTGCGCTGGTTGAGCGTCCGGCCGATGTCGATGATGTTGCCGCGGACCAGGTCGGCGAAGCTGGTCAGCCCCTCGGGGTCGAAGTCGTAGCCGCTGTCGTCGATGGTCTCGCGCACGCCGTCGGCGATCAGGCCGAGCTCGCCGGGGAGCACCGTGATCTCGACGGTGAGGAACTGGCCGGTGAGCGCGTCGGTAAAGCCGACCATCACCGAGCGGTGCTCGAGCCCCGGGAATAGGACCGGGTGCCGGACGAACGCTTCGGTCATCGCCGGTGCGCTGCCCCCGGCCTGAGAGACGAAGTCGTTGAGCCGGAAGATCACCGGGGGCGCCTCGTCGTAGGAACCGTTGTCGAGGACGATGGGCGTGTAGAGCACCTCGGTGCCCGCGGATCCCTCCTCCCACCACACCAGGTGGAGAACGGCGCGGTGCAACGCTTCGACGGCCGCGCCGACGCTCTCGTCTTCCTGGACCGTATAGGTATCGTGGGTGATGGCGAGCCGCGGCGAGCCCTTGAGCGCGAAGACGTTGCTCATGATGACCAGCGGCTCGGCCCACTGAGTGCCATCGAAGCTGATCAGGTTGAGCAAGGGGTGGATGACGTTGCGCCGGCTCTCCCAGACCAAGAAGAGCGTCCCGGAGCTGTCTTCGTAGACCAGCGCGGAGGAACCCTCGATGTCGCCGAAGGCATCATCGGTGCCGGGCACCAGAAGGCGTTCGGTGGCCTCGCCAGGCCGCGAGACGTCGAGCGCCAGGACCGGGCTGTCCGCGGCCACCGCGCCATCGCCGAAGAGCTCACCGTAGGGGCCCGCGAGCACCGAGAAGAGCTCGCCGTCGGAACCCAGGGCGAGCTCCTGGGCACGCGCCGTCGGTGCCATGCTCAGGAGCAGGGCGAGACCAGCAGAGAAGGCGAGGTTCAGAAGTCGGCGCACGTCGATCAGGCCTTGATGTTGATCAGCTGGCGGATCTCGACGACCAGCAGGAAGTCGACGATCTCTGGCGAGTCCGGGTAGTAGTCACGCTGCAGCTGGAGCAAGTAGTCCCGCGCCTCCTCCGGCGCACCGCTCAGGTTGGCGGCCTCACCGAGCAGGAAGAGCGAGTACTTGATCGAATCGGTGTCGTTGACGCGATGGGCGAGCGCCAGCGCACGCGTGCCATGGCGCAGGGCGTCCCGGTACCGACCGGCCTCGATGTGGGCGTAGGCGAGGCTCAGGTGCGGGTAGGCCTGGAAGCCTCGTGCGCCAAGGCGCCGAAGCATGCGCAGAGCCTGGTAGAGCAGCTGGAAGCCCTCGTCCAGGCGACCCTGGACGACGCGGCAGTAGCCGACGTTCTCGAGCAGGATGGCGTGGCGAACGCTCTCGGAAGGCTCGAAGAGGCTGAGCGCGAGGTCGTACTCTTCACAAGCCTCGGCGAAGTAGCTCTCGGCAAGCAGAAGGTTGCCGATCCGGTTGTGGCTCGAGGCGATCCACTCCGGACGATCGAGCAACTCGGAAAGGTCCCGCGCCGTGCGCGCGTAGAACAAGCCCTTCTTGTACTGCTTGGTGCGCTCGTAGATACGCGCGATGTTGTAGGCCGCGAGACGGCTGGTCTCCAGGTCGCGGCGGGCGACCAGGATCGAACGCAGCTCGGTCAGCGGCTCCAGGGGATCGTGGATCTCGATGGACACCGCAGCGCGGTTGCAGAACGCCAAATCCACCAGGCTCGGGTCGCCGAGCTCGCGGGCCCGATCGAGGGCCTGGTCGAAGAGCGAGTAGGCCTCTTCGAAGCGGCCGGCGTGAAGGGCCTCGAGTCCCTGCTCACGGAGCATCTCGTAGCTGTCCGGGGCGTCGCCGGTCCGCAGGACGGCCGGCGCCTCGACGGGGGTCGCGGTCGGGAAGCTGACGACGTTCATAGCTGCCCACCCTTCCGTTCGAGGCCCAGAGACTTGGCGTCGAAGCCGGCGGTCGCCGCGGGCTCCTCGGTGCCGTCGACGATCGTCTGAGCGCGTTTGAAGGCGACGAACTCGCGGACTTCACGCTGGGCGTCCACTGGCAAGGCGTTGAACTGGCGCACCAGGTTGACGTCGCGACGGCTAAAGCTCTCTTGCGCCATCTCGTCGAAGAACTCGCCGATGCTCATGCCGAACTCGGCCAGGATCTTGAAGAGGGTGTCGAGGCTGACGCGGTACTCGCCCTTCTCCATGCGCGAGAGGTCCGACTGCTGGATGCCGATGCGAGACGCCAGCTCGGTCTGGGTGAGCGAGCGCTGCTTCCGCAGCTGGCGGATCTTCTGGCCGACCAGTTGTACTTGCCGAATTCTCTGGGTCATGGCTGCTCGATTCCCGCGGGATGTTGGTTGAGTCGCTTTGGGTCTCGTCTCGAGCGGCGTGGGGCGGAGGTCGTCACTACCCGCGGCCGCCTACATCCAAAGGGTGGTTCCTCGACGAAAAGATCCTACTAGAGAGAGCGAGTGTAAGCGGCGGAATGGTATGTGTCAACCCCATAGGCGGCTGGGGTGGCGGCCGCGGCCGGAGGTGGCGTGGTGGGAAGGCCAGGAATGCCGATTCTGGCTGATCTTCGGCCACCTTGCGAGCCTCTCGGGCCTTGACGGACGGCTTCATGCTTTCATAGCATCAAGGGAGCTGATCCAACGCGGAGCCGGCAGATTGACAGCCGCCAGCCCCACGCGAGACGATAGGTTCGGATGCTGGGCGAAGTGTCCGTATTGGAGCGCGCAGACTTTCTGCCGGTTCCCTACGAGCATTTCGCGGGAAGCGACCCCACGAGGGCTTGCCGGCCCCACGGGTGTTGCCCTCTCGCCGGTACTTCCGGAGCGGCTTCCGGGGAGGAGACTGGAGTTCGATGAGCCAGGGACAAGGATCGACCCTCGAGACCTACGAGCTCCTCAAGGAGCGGGCTCTCGACCGCCTCCGCGAGGGCTTGCTACGCGATGCTCTCAGTGACTTCGACGAGGCCCTCGAGCTGGCCCGGGTGCTCGGCGACGCCGACCTCGTCGATCGCGCCACCTGCAACCGCTGCCGCGTCGCCATCGAGCTTGGGTGCAGCCGCCGCGAGCTCGCCGACCTGGGCAAGATCCTGCTACGCAATCGCGATCCCGAGATCCGCTTCCTGGCCGCCTACAACCTGACCCGCGCCCACCTGCTCCGCAAGGACTCCGAGAAAGCGCTGTTCTACGGTGGCGTGGCGCGACAGGAGGGTGAGCGTACGGGCCGCGCCAGCCTGGTCTCCGCGGCGCACAACGGTATCGGCCTCGCGCTTCTCGCCTCGAGCTACTTCGACGAAGCGGAAGAGGCCTTCGCGAGAGCCCTCGAGCTCCTGCCCGACGATCGCCGCCAGCGACGCGCCGTGATCCTCGACAACTACGGCTACTGCAAGATCATCCGAGGCGAGACCCGAGACGGGTTTCGCGCGCTGTTCGAGAGCCTGCGGGTCCTCCGCCGGACTCGGGAGCGCTGGTTCGAGATGATCACCTCGATCAGCCTGTGCTTCGCCTATCTCGAAGTCGACAAGTACCGCTCCGCGCTACGCCACGGTGTGCGGGCGCTCGACATGGCGCTGCGCTTCGGTGACCGCTCGACCGAGAAGTCGGCCCTCTTCCTCCTCGGCGAGGCAGCCAAGCTGGCCGGCGACGAGTTTGGCGCGCGTCGTTACTTCTCCCGGCTGCAGGAGGTCTACTACCCCGACGCGGCCTATCTCCCGGACATGCTGATGGTCGTCGACGCCCGCAGCATGGTCAACCTCAAGGCCTGACGATGATGCCGATGCGATACCCCACCATCCTCGCCCTCGCCTGCGCCATCACCGTCTCGAGCACCGCGGCACGCGCCGAAGAGCCGGCCGCCGTGCTCGACCGCGACGGTCGCCTCTACCAGCTCCAGAGCGGCACCTACGGCGAGCTGTTCACCGACGGCACCTTGGCCGCCGCTACGGCGCCGGTGCTGGCCCTCGACATCCACGACCCTGACGGCACCGAGCATCGCCTGCTGGTCGCCGGCACCGAGGACTCGGCCCGCGAGATGGCCGGCCAGCTGGTGCTCGAAGAGACTTCGCAGACGCTCTACGTGGTCTGGGAGCGCCTGCCCGCCAAGGGTGCCGAAGAAGTCCTCGCGGTCGGCCTCGAAGGCCAGGAGTGGAGCGATCCGGTGACCCTCACCGCCGAGGCCGAGATCACCGCCACGCCCCAGCTGCGCGTCACCCGCGACAGCTTCCTGGTCGACGACGGCAAGGGCGGCGCCAAGGAGGTCGTCCGCACCGCGCTCCATCTCTTGTGGGCGGAGCAGTCGGAGGGCGGCGAAGCGGTGATCTATGCACCGGTGATCCTCGAGGACGGCGTCAACCGCTCGCCTGCACCGCGGGTGGTGCTCAACGACTTCGGCACCGGAGGCTCGGCACCGGAGGTTCTGCCTGAAGGCCTCGGCAGCTCGCCGACATTGGTTCGCGGAAGCGACGACCACTCGGTGGTGGCGGGCTTTGTCGACGTCTCCACCGGTCGGCAGCTGACCATCGAGCTGCGCATGATGCCGTACGCCCTCGGTGGCCTGGCCCGCGAGGTCGAGCGCTACATCCTCGACGAGGGCTCCCTCGCCCAGACGCCCTCCGGCTTCGAATCCCTCGCCGGCGGCGTCGGCGGCATGATCATCGAAACCGGCTCCCGGCTCTTCGGCACCGACGGCCTGGACCGCACCTATGTCAGCTCTCGCCTGAGCATGATCGACGTGCCGCGGAGCGAGGGGGGTGAAGAGGTTGCGCCGCACATGGTGCGGGTCTATGTCACCTCCGATCGCCCGGCCCCCACCGTCGGCGCCGGCGTCGAGGCCTCGCTGCTGGTTTCCGGTGACGGTGAGCGAGGCGTCGTGTGCTGGGAGAACGGTTCGTCGATGCTCTACCGCGAGACCGAGGGTTCCGGCTGGACCAGCGTCCGCACCCTGCCGATGGGAGCCGGCCTCGACCGCGACAAGGCGGAGGAGCTCCTTCGCCAGCGCCTGCAGGCCCATTGATCGAGGTGGCCTGACCCGCCTCCGCTTTCCGGCGCCCTCCCCGCGAGGGCGCCGCGTCTCCCGAGTCCTCCCTTGACGCAAACCTTCTTCCTGCTGCGCGAGCTCGTCCGCCGCGACTTCCGCGGCCGCTACGCCGGGAGCGTCCTGGGCTTCCTGTGGTCCTTCGTCCAGCCGTTGTGGCAGCTCCTGCTCTTCAGCTTCGTTTTCGCGACGCTGATGAAGATCTCACCGCTCGGGGAGCGCACCGACAACTTCGGTGTCTTCCTGTTCTGCGGCCTCCTGCCTTGGACCGCCTTCAACGAAGGGATCTCGCGGTCGGCGACGGCGATCACCGAGAACGCCAGTCTGGTCAAGAAGCTCAGCTTCCCTTCCGAGCTGCTGGTCCTGGCGGTCGTCCTGGCGGCGCTGCTGCATGAGGCCATCGCCGCCTCGATCTTCGTCGCCGTCCTGATCTTCCTCGGCGAGATGCACCCCGCGAGCCTGCCGCTCCTCCTCGTCGCGCTACCACTCCAGGTGGCCCTGACGCTGGGGCTCGGCCTGATGCTCGCCGCCGTCCACGTCTTCTTCCGCGACACCGCACAGGTGGTCGGGATGGTCTTCACGGGCTGGTTCTACTTCACGCCCATCGTCTACCCGATGGGTCTCGTACCCGAGCGCTTCCGCGGCTGGATCGAGGCCAACCCTCTGACCGCCCTGGTCGGTCTCTACCGCGCGGCCTTCCTCGGCGGCCCACCGGTGGACCTCACCGCCATCCTGGTCCTCGCCGGCTGGTCCCTCGTCGCCGCCATCGTGGGCCTGTCCCTGTTTCGACGGCTCAAGCCGTCCTTCGCCGACGAGATCTGATCCCTGCCTGAAATCGTCGGCTAGGGCCTCCTTCCGACTTCCGTGATCCCCCCACGGCTCGGTGCCGGCCGGTCCGCACAGCCGACCGGTGAGGCCGCGGTGGGGCGCCTTCGGCATCGGCTCACCGCAGCCTCCGGGCCGGCGGTCCGTGCGAACCTGTCAATTCCTCAACAAATCTTCAGCTCTGGGCCTTGACAATCCGTACTGGACCGGTCCAAAATCCCCCTGTCGATACTGAGACTCTGTCTCAATAAAGGTCAAACCGTTCCGATCACGTCGCTTTGGGCAACGGATCCGGTTCGATCGACGGTCCGCCTTGGGAGGCCGACGCCCTGTCCTCCAGGGGCTCGCGAGTCTCTCCCTGGGGCCTTTTCGAGAGGTGTTCTTCGTGTCTGATTCTGCAGCTCAGCGACGATCGGAGACCCGCAGAAGCTCCTTCCGCTCGATCTTCTTCTGGCTCCACCTCTGCGCCGGGGTGGCGGCGGGAGTCGTCATCTTCGTGATGGCGGTGACCGGAGCTCTCCTGGCATACGAGCAGCGCATCGTCAACGCCGTCGACGCCCGGCACCGAAGTGACGTGGCTGGCGCCGAGTCCCCGAGAAGCCTGGAAACCGTAGCCGCCTCGGCCCTCGAGATCGTGGGTGGCGAAGCGGCGCTCGACATCGAAGTGAAGGCGGACCCCGCCGAACCGGTGACGGCTCGGGTCGGACGGGAGCGCGTGCTCTTCCTCGACGCCCGCAGCGGCCGAATGCTGGGCGAGGGCTCACAGACGATCCGGCAAGTCTTTGCCGCGATCACCGGCATCCATCGCTGGCTGGGAGCCAGCGGCGAGCACCGGCAGACCGCCCGCGCGGCCACCGGCGCCGCCAACCTGGCTTTCCTGGTGCTGGTGCTGAGTGGCCTCTATCTCTGGCTGCCGCGCCGCTGGACCTTCCGCCAAGTGCGCAACGTCGCCTGGTTCCGGCGCGGGCTCTCGGGCAAGGCCCGGGATTTCAACTGGCACAACACGATCGGTCTATGGACGGCGCTGCCGCTGGTGGTGATCGTCGCCAGCGGTGTCGTCATGTCTTATCGCTGGGCCAACGACCTGGTCTACCGGGTGAGCGGCGACGAGCCGCCGGCGCCTCGCGAGCGTTCCCGCGAACCACGCGCTCCCGGCGACCGCCGGGGCGAGCATTCCGAGGCGACCCGGGCGGATCTGGAAGGCCTCGACGAGCTCCTGGCGGTCGCCGAGCGCCAGGTCCCCGCGTGGCAGACCATCGGCCTTCGGCTGCCGCTGCCCGCCGAGGGCCCGGTCGAGCTCCGGATCGCGTGGGGGCCGCGCGGCCGGCCCGATCAGCGAGGCCAGCTCGCCGTCGACCGTGCGAGCGGTGCGGTGACGAGCTGGAAGACCCTGAGCGACGAATCCACGGGGCGCCGGGCTCGCTCGTGGCTCCGCTGGCTGCACACCGGCGAGGCCGGCGGCTTCCTCGGCGAGACCCTGGCCGGCATCGCGTCGGCGGGTGCCGCGGTGCTGGTGTGGACCGGGCTGTTCCTGGCCTGGCGCCGGTTCTTCCCCCGCCGGCGTCCGCGGGGAGCCGAAGCCGCGAAGCGTGCCAGCGAACCCGCTTCGATCGAATCCGATCCACTGAGTGAACTTCAGGACTGACGGTTAGGAGAGCGAGATGGCCAAGAGGACTTCGAAGACACGACGGACGAGGCAACGGACGGGGCAGGAGGTGCCGGCCCCGCGGTCGAAGTGGCTCCGCGTGAGCGCGCTGGCAGCCTCGGCGGCGGTCAGCTTCCGGCTGGGTACCGGCGACGCCTGGGCCCAGGACCTCCAGCACGAGGCCGCCGACAGGGACCGCATCGGGCTGGCCCTCGAGGCCCTTTGGCCGGGCCACGGCTTCGACGCCGAGACCCCGACGCTGACCGCGCTCCTCGATCGCAAGCGCCCCGACGGCGACCTCTACGAGCCGGCCCGCAAGGACCCGCCGCTGGTTCGCTTCGACATCCCGCCCGGTCCGCTCGGTTCTTGCCTCGAAGCGTTCCGCAAGATCAGCGGCATCGAGGCCGAGGTCTCCGACCCGGTGATCGCGGAGATCCACAGCGCCGGCGTCTCCGGCCGGCTCGGCGTCCGCCAGGCGCTTGGCCAGCTGCTCCTCGGCACCGGTGTGACCTACCGTTTCACCGCGCCTGAGACGGTTCGCCTCGAAGTGTCGCTCTCCGAGACGGTGGAGGTCACCGCCGCTCCCGGGCTGCCCTCGCCCAAGTACACCGAACCGCTCAAGGACATCCCGCAGAGCGTCACCGTCATCCCGCAGCAGCTGATCGAGGAGCAAGGTGCGACGACGCTCCGCGACACGCTGCGTAACGTCACCGGCATCAGCATCCAGGCGGGTGAGGGCGGCGTGCCGGCGGGGGACAACCTGTCGATCCGCGGTTTCAACGCCCGCACCGACCTGTTCATCGACGGTGTCCGCGACGTCGGCGGCTATTCCCGCGACTCCTTCAACCTCGAGCAGGTCGAGGTGGTGAAGGGTCCCGCCTCGGTCTATGCCGGCCGCGGCGCCACCGGCGGCTCGGTCAACCTGGTGAGCAAAACGCCACGGCTCGACGCCTTCGGCGACGCCACCCTCGGTGTCGGCACCGACCGCTACAGCCGCACGACAGTGGACGTGAACCAGCCCCTCGAGGGACTGGCCGACGGCGCGGCCTTTCGCATCAACGCGATGTTCACCAACGCCGACACCCCGGCCCGCGACCAGGTGACCAATCGCCGCTGGGGAGTGGCGCCATCGGTGTCCTTCGGTCTCGGCACCCCGACCCGCTTCAACCTGAGCTACTCGCACTTGGCGCAGGACAACCTGCCCGACTACGGCATCCCATGGGTGCCGGACAACAACGTGCCCCTCGCCGATCTGGCCAATCAGCCCGCGCCGGTGGACTTCGAGAACTTCTACGGCCTGGTCGATCGCGACTACGAAAAGACGAGCACCGGCATCGCAACCGCCACCTTGACCCACGACTTCGACAACTCGATGTCGCTCCGCACGCTGGTCCGCTATGGCTCGACGGATCGCGACTCGATCATCACCGCGCCGCGCTTCTCGAGCACCGGCTCGACGGATATTCGTCGCACTGACACCAAGTCGCGGGACCAGCGGGATTCGATCCTGGTCAACCAGACCGACCTGACCGCCGACTTCCGCACCGGCGGTGTCCAGCATCGGCTGGTGGCCGGCGTCGAGCTCGGTCTCGAGACCATGGTGAACTTTGACCGCGCCGAGATCGGGCCGACGCCTCCCGATACCGACCTCTACGACCCCAATCCCTTCGATCCGTACCAGGACACCATCGTCCGCACCGGCGACCGCACCGACGTCGAGGCCAAGTCGGCGGCGCTTTACGCCTTTGACACCATCGAGCTGGGAGAGCGCTGGCAGGTGGTCGGCGGGCTCCGCTGGGACCGCTTCGACGTCGACTACGCCGACGAGGACGGCCCGATCTCTCGGCTCGACGAGGCGGTCTCCTGGCGCGCCGGTGCCGTTTTCCACCCGACGCCGCAGGGCAGCATCTACGCCGGGGTCGGTACCTCCTTCAATCCGTCGGCGGAAGATCTGAGGCTGCGCTCGACGACCTTCGAGGTCGATCCCGAGAGCTCGACGAGCTACGAGCTCGGGACCAAGTGGGACTTCCAGGGCTCTCGGCTGAGCCTGGCGGCGGCGGTGTTCCGCACCGACAAGACCAACGCCCGGACCCCGGGGCTCGACCCCGACGACCCGCCGACGGTGCTCGAGGGCAAGCAGCGCGTCTCCGGAGCCGAGATCTCGGTCTCCGGCCAGATCACCCGGCGCTGGACCGGCACCTTCGGCTACAGCTACATGGAGAGCGAGATCCTCGAGTCCAACGACCCGCGAGAGGTCGGCCAGCCCTTTGGCAACACGCCGGATCACTCGCTGTCGCTGTGGACCACCTACCGCCTGCGCCACGGCCTCGAGATCGGCGGCGGCGTCCAATACGTCGGCGACCGCTACAACAACAACCGTGGCCAGCGCGTCGCCCCGGCCTACACGCTCTACGACGCGGTGCTGTCCTACGACGTCAACCAGCGGCTGACGTTCCGGCTCAACGGCAACAACCTCACCGACGAGCGCTACATCGACCGCGTCGGTGGCGGCCACTTCATTCCCGGTCCCGGCCGCTCGCTGGCCCTGACCACCAGCTTGTCCTTCTGATCGAGCGACCCCAGGAGACCGAGGCGTCCCGAGCCTCCGCCACGCGCGCCTCGGTCTCTTGCGTCGTTCTTCCGCTTCACCATCGCCAGGAGACCCAGACATGCTCATCTCGATCCCCGACGTCCTGACCGCCGAGCAGGTCCAGCGTGGCCGCGCCCTCCTCGATCGCGCCCAGTGGGTGGACGGCAAGGTCACCGCCGGCCACCAGTCCGCCCGCGCCAAAGACAACATGCAGCTCCCCGAGGACAGCCCCGAGGCACGCGAGCTCGGCCAGATGATCGTCGGGGCGCTGCACCGGAACCCACTGTTCATCACCGCCGCGCTGCCCCTCCAGGTCTTCCCGCCGCTGTTCAACCGCTACACCGGCGGCCAGTCCTTCGGCAACCACGTCGACAACGCCATCCGCCAGATCCCGGGCACCCCGCACCGCATCCGCACCGACCTGTCGGCGACGCTCTTCTTCACCGGCCCCGACGAGTACGACGGCGGCGAGCTCTTGGTCGAGGACACCTACGGCGTGCACAAGGTCAAGCTGCCGGCGGGCCACATGGTCCTCTACCCGTCGACCAGCCTGCACAACGTCCGCCCGGTCACCCGCGGCGCGCGCATCTGCTCGTTCTTCTGGATCCAGAGCATGATCCGCGACGACGGCGAGCGCACCCTGCTCTTCGACCTCGACGCCGGCATCCAGCAGATCAGTGCGACCCAGCCCGACCACCCCGCCGCTGTCCAGCTCACCGCCGTCTACCACAACCTGCTGCGGCGCTGGTCGGAGATGTAAGGCGAGACCGGATTGTTCGGGAGCTTCCGCGCTCCGAGCTCGCTCCGGTCTAGAACACGATCGCAACCCCGGGTCCGAGCAAGAGAATCGACGCGAAGGCCACGAGCGCCGCGGAAGCGATCCAAGGAACCGAGTGACCGATGGCGGGCGCCGCTTCGCCGGGGAAGCTGCGTCGAGCCGCTCGCCGGGACACGAGGAGCAAGCCGGCCGACACGACGACGGATTGTGGGAGCGCATGGTGGAGGATCGCCGCCACCGGGTGCGGGTCGAGCGCCGCCGTCGCGCACGCAGTGGCACCCGCTGTGAGCCAGACGGTCCACACGATGCGCGCCGCGCGTCCTGGCGGATGGGCATAGGGCGCCAGCCCGGAGGCTAGGAAGCGTAGCGTCGCGACGTAGGCCAAGATCCCCGCCGCGATCAGCCCGAGCCGCACCGGCCCCGGGACCCCGAACCGCTCCAACGCCCAGGCCCAGTCGTCGGTCCGGCTGGCGAGGCTGAACACCAGCTGCCCTGAGAACCACAGCAGGTTGAACCCGGCGACCAGCAGCCAGAAGAGGCGCCGGGTCGAGCGCGACGGGCCTCCGGTCGAGCGCACCACCAGCACTGCCGCCAGCCCAAGGATCAGATTGAGGAAGGGACCGGCCAGGTCGATGGCAGCGCCGTGGAGCGTGCACTCGACGAAGACCGACGACAACGACACCACCGAGCCCCCCGACGCCAGGCAGGCGCCGGCATGCCCCAAGGCGTGGTGAGCCACGTCCGCCGAAACGTAGGCGAGGAGACCGATGGCAATGGTCGTGGCGAGGTTGTCGTGGGGGCTCGAGTCCATGTCAGCCAGGATACGCCTGCCAGCACTCCGGCAGAGTCCTCCCGAGCAGAGATCCTGGAACTGTTTCGGCGGTTCGTCGCCGCGCCCGCGTCGTTCTCTCGCGAGGAGCCGGTTTGAGAGGTGAAGCGCAGCGGGGAACCGGGTGCTTGCCAGGGAAGCGCGATCATCCCGTCGAGCGCGCGACCTCCACCAAGTCCTCTGGAGCGACCTCGAACCGCGTCCTTCCCTCGACGGATTCGATGCCCCAGGGCCTTTCGGTATCGACCGACACGACGGTTCGGCCATCGTCTCCGGGCGTGCGCTCGAGGACCACGCAACCGAGGAGACCGGGCTGCGGGTACGCGCTACCTGCATCGAGCGCCGAGCCGCTGACCACCGGCGCCTTCTCGCGGAACCGGTGCTCCACGCCGTGGAGGTCCCGAAACGAGCACTCGACCCACCCGGGCTGGTGGTCGTCGAGCCAGCGAATGATCTGCACCCTGATCCCGACCATCGAAGCCCCCCTATTGAGAGACCATCCCCGATCCCACCGACGCGAGTGCCGGCCGCTTCAGCTCACCAACCGCTTGACGTAAACCGCGGTGTGCGCAGTGGTCCAGACCTTCTCGTAGCCGAGCCTCAGGTAGAAGCCTTCCGGACTCGGCCGGGGCGGATGCGGCCACAGATCGCTGTTGCTGAAGAGGATCCCCGCCCACCGGGTCCGTGCCTGCTCCTCGACGTGCTCGAACAGCCGTCGTCCGATACCGCGCCCCCGATACTCTTCATCGACCAGTAGGTTGGTCAACCAGAGCAGGTCGGGCGCAAAAGCCCGCCCATAAACAAAACCGACGAGCCGTTCTCCCTGCAGGGCCAGCGAGCTCGGAACGTCGGCGATGCACCGCCCGATGTACTCACGATCCGCCGGGCGCTCGTTCTGGGCCTCGTGGAGCCTGGCCACCTCCTCCACGTCGCCGAGCGCGATCTTTCGCACCAGGAAGTGATCAGCCTCAAGAGGAAGTTGCGTGCCCATGGCTTTGCCGCGATGCCGGTCGGGTGCGGCTCACCCGTCCGAGGGGTGATCTTGTGATCCTAAATCGGCCCGTGGTAGAAACTCGACCTCGTCCCCCCGAACCGGTCGAATCAGACCAGGAGGTGCATCATGCGGAACAACCAGGAGTTCGGCGACACGCCACGCTTTTGAGCCGAGCAGCAAGCGGCGCAAGGGCTTCCCCTCCGAAACAAACGTCAAGCGCGGAGTACAGATCGTCCACGGGGTCAAGCTCCTCGAGGAGAAGCTCGGACGAAACGACCTCTGCCCGTGCGGCTCCGGACGACGCTTTCAAGAAGTGCTGCCTCGCGTCCGGCTCCTATGACGGCTCCGAGCGCGCCCACTACTTTTAGAGACTAGGTCACCTGACCCGTCAGGCGCCTCGAACCTGGCCCCGCGAGCCTTGCTGGACTTGCGGGGCCTTTCTCGTTCCTGCTGGAACCGCTCAGCAACCTCGCGAATGAAACCACACCGCGGGCTGACCTTCCGTGTCGTACGCAGGCACCCAACCGATGGCGAGGACCCGCGGTACCTCGGAGTCGCAGCCGCTCGCGCTGAGCACTCGGACACGGAACCACAGGGTCGAGCCGACGCGGTGGCTCCCGAGAACCAGGACGGATTGCTTTGGGCGTGCAGCCCCGCTGGGCTGCGAATAGACGTTGAACGGCGCACCCACACCGGGCTCGGACCACACGAAGCCTCGCCAGGTCGGGGTCAGATAGGCGAGGCGACCCACCGGCAGCTCGGAGAGCGGCCAGAACCTCCCCGCACTGCTCGCGGGGAGCCAGGCGAAGGCCCCGTCGGCAGTGCGGAGCTTGTACCAATCGCCGACCAGCGCAAACACCTCCGCGGCGGCCTCCTCGTAGCTGGACTCGCGATGCGCGAGGCATACCATCTCCGCTATCGGCAGGAGCGGTTCCTGGTTCGGACTAGGCGCGGCGAAGAGCTCGATCGTCTCCCCCCGCTCCAAAGCAGGAATTTCGAGGAGCCCTACGAGCCCCTCGCTCTTCGCGTCGCTGGGATCCGGCTCATGCGCTGCCACCTGGGCCAGGATGTCGCGCCCCGCGAGCTCGTTGAGCTCCACCGCCTTGAGGTGTGCCGGCAGGTAGGTGAGCCCCAGGAGCTTGCTCTCGCCGCCATAGAGGACCCCCGTCCCGGAACAGTAGGAGAGCCGCGCATCGCCGTTCCTGGGATCACGATGCACCAGCACGACGTACAAGGCACCGAGCTTCACCTCGACACCACAGGCAGCGCCGCCACGAGCGGTGAAGTAACGCCCGATCGGTTCCGGGGATGGCTTGTAGACCACCACGGGCTCAAAGTTCATGACCAGCTCGGAATCGACCTCTTCCACCGCTGCCAGGCGTCCGATAAAGACCTCGGAGGAGAGCTCGAACAGCTCCGCCGTGGTGGCCTCGACGCAACTACAAGCTTGGGCCGAAGCCGGCGCCAGGAAGGCGCCGAGCAGGACGAAGAGCGCTACGCTCCACGAGAGTCCGTTAGCACGATGAAGTCCTTCGCCGCCTATTCG
>JAGQSE010000431.1 GCA_020439725.1 Acidobacteriota bacterium | reverse complement strand
GAGATCCTGGGGACGGCGCTTCGAGAGCTCGCGGGTCAGCGCCAGCGACTCTTCGAAGGGTGCCAAGGCCTCGGCGAGTTTGCCCTGGTCGATGCGCACCGCACCGATTTGGTTGAGCGCCTGGGCGCGCCGGGCCAGCTCGTCCTCGGACAGCTCGGCGGCCGGCACCGCGGCGAAATAGCTCATCGCCTGCTCACCGACGCCGTCGAGGACATCGAGGCGGCCGAGGCCCTGGAGCTTGCTCCGCAGGTCGCCGAGCATGAAGCCGATCAACCCTTCGGCCTGCTGCTGGCGGAGGGCGGCACGGCCCTCGGCGGCCACCGCCGCGCGCCGCGCGCGGTTCTCGCGCACCGCCATGACCGAGACGGCGGCAAGCACGACCAGGGCCACCGCCGCGACCACGGTGGCGAGCCGGCGCCGCCGCTGTGAGCGCGCGAAGGCCGCCTCGCGGGCGTTGAGCTCGTCGCGGGTGGCGCGGCGCGCTTCGAGCGTGCGCAGGCGCCGGGCCACCGCGCGGCCGTCGTCCGGCCGGCGCTCCGGCTCTCCGTCGACGAGTCGGGCGATCTCCTCGACCAGGAGCTCGTCTTCGACGTCGCGCTCCCAGCCGGGGGCGAGCGGGTGTGACAGGTCACCGGCCGACACCTGGTAGAGGATCACCCCGAGCGAATAGAGGTCCGAGCGGACCGTCGGTGCACGGCCCTTGAAGAGCTCCGGAGCGAGATAGCCGTAGGTGCCCGAGCCGGAGCTCTCGAGGGTGGCCGCGGTGGCGGTGAAGCCGATCGCGGTGAAGCCGGGCCCGTCGAGCCGTTCGCGCTCGGTCAGCAGACCGATACCGAAGTCGGTCAACCGAGCCCGCGGGCGGCCGTCGCGGTCCTCGCCGACCAGGACGTTCTCGGGTTTGACGTCTTTGTGCAGCACGGCCACCGAGTGGGCCGCGGCGAGCGCCTCGGCCACCTCGGCCACCAGCTCGAGGCGCACGGCGAGGGGCACGCACGACAGACCGCCCTGCTGCTCGGCCCAGCGCACCAGGCTGCCGCCCTCGGTGTACTCGGCTTCGAGGAAATAGGGTGGCGTGTCAAAGCTCCAATCGAGGATCCGTGCGATGTCATCGCGCCGGCCGAGGCCCTCCTTGAGCAGGTGGAAGAGGGTGACCTCGCGTTTCAGCGCGCGTAGACGCTCTGCGGAGAAACAGAACTTGAACACCCGTCGCTCGCCGGAAGGGTGTGCCGCCAGCCACACCTCGCCGAAGCCGCCCTCGCCGAGCCGTTCGACCAACGTCCAGAGCTCACGGTTCGGGATGTGCTGGCCCACCGCCGGCCGCCAGCCGAGAACCCGCTCTTCGTCGGCGGACAGCGCTGGCCGCGCCTGAGCCGACGGGCTCGGGGCCGACAGCGGTGCCGCGCCCTGGACGCCCACCTCGCAGACGTCGAGGACGCCGCCGGTCTCCGCCAGGACATAGGCGCCGTGGGCGAGCCAGCGCAGGGCGCCGTCCTGCGGGTCGGCCTTCGAGGCCTCGTCGCGGACACCTCCGGCGGTGCTCTGCCGTGCCAGGTCGAAGGCGCCGCGGGTGAGCAGTACCTGGCGGGGTGCGGCGAGGGTCAAGAGGCGGGTGGCGGTCTCACGGGCCTCGCCCTCGGCCTCGAGCCGCCGAGCCCCGCGGGAGATCGCCGTTTCGGTGTTGTGGCGGAGCAAGACCTCGCCCAGGTGGATCGCCGACCGCGCCTCGAAATCGAGGTCCGGTGCCGTCGCGCCGAGCTCGAGCACCGCCCGCTGGTGGGCCAGCGCACAGGCGACGGCCTGCGCCGGTCGCTCGAACAGGGCGAGGACGGTGGCGCCCTTCTCGATCTCGGTTCCGCCGTGGTTGGTCACCAGCTCTCGGAGGCGGCGGTCGTGGTCCTCGAGAAGGCTGGCGATCGGGGCCTCTTGGTGGCGGGCGACCAGCTCCCCACGCCGCAGGAGCTCGGTTTCGAGCAGCACCCGGATGGCCAGCTCGACCCGCGAGGCCTCGGCGTCGGCCGCTTCCGCTGCCGGGGCCCACTCGCCGGTGGCGCGGTTCTCGAGAGTGGCCGCCGGCACCGGGGCGGTGGCAGTGGTGGGGCGCTGGCCCGAGGTGGACGTCGTCGAGACGGCGGCTGCGTCGGGCGGGACCGTGCTGCCGGGGGCCGGTCGCCGCCAGAGGTCTTCGAGGACGTCCGCGACGACGCGAGCGTTGGCCGGTCGCCGGGCCGGATCCTTCGCCAGGAGAGCCGTGACCAGCTCGAGCAGCGCGTCGGGAAGCTCGGGGCGCAGGAGCGCCAGCGGCTCGGGCTCGACGCTGGTGACGCGGCGCAGGGTGTCGAGCCAGTTGTCGCCACCGAAGGGCGCGCAGCCGGCGAGCATCTCGTAGAGCAGGCTGCCCAGGGCGAAGAGGTCCGAGCGGTGATCGACCGGCTGGCCTCCCGCCTGCTCCGGCGACATGGCGTGGAGCGTGCCGACCAGCGTGCCGTCGGCGGTGATGTCGGACGAGGCGGCAGCCCCTACGTCGTCCCACAGCCGTCGAGCGAGCCCGAAATCGAGGATCTTCGCGTGACCGCTCCGGGTGACGATGATGTTGCCGGGTTTGAGGTCTCGGTGGATCAACCCCTGGGCGTGGGCCTCGGCAAGCCCGTCGGCGATCTCCGAGCTCAGCCGGAGCGCCAGGTCGAGATCGACCTCGCGACGGGCCAGCGCCTCGGCCAGCGTCGGCCCCTCGACATACTCGAGGACCAGCAGATCGCCGGCGTCGACGTCGGTGCCGAAACGAGCATCTTCGATCAGGTCGTAAAGCTGGACCACCGCCGGGTGGGTGAGCCGGGCCACGGCGCGCGCTTCACGCCGAAACCGTCGCCGGTCGCGCTCGCTCCACGGTCGATCTGAGCGGATGCGTTTCAAGGCGACGTGACGGTGCAGGCGCTGGTCCCAGGCCAGGAACACCTCTCCCATGCCGCCGCGACCCAGACGGGCCTCGATGCGGTAGCCCGCCAGGTAGCCGCCGACCCCTTCGCCAGGCGAGCGTTCGTCCCGGCTTGACGCAAGATCTTGCGTGTTCATCGGATGATTTGCGAAGCAAAGGGTATCACCCTCGGCACGGGCCGGTTGCGAAGCCCGGCTCGGCCTGCGGAGCACCGATGCGGTGTTGTTGAGGACCATCGGCCCCAAGACGCGCGAGCCGGCGCCAAATCGGACCAGACCAAAGCGCCTGTCTCCTGCCGAGGCAGAGAGCGCGGGCCGTCAGTCTTCCAGCTCGTCCTTGATCCCAAGCCGGCGGATCATGCGGTGGAGGGAGTTGACGTGGACGCCGAGGGTGGCGGCGGCGGCCGAATAGTCGCGGCCGGCGTCGCGGTAGGCGTCCAGGATCGTCCGGCGCTTGAACTCGTCGAGGGCGGCCTGGAGGTCTCCGGGGCTCTCCTCGGCTCCTTCGCGGAGCTCCTCGGGGAGGTCCTCGGGGAGCACCTCGTCGGTATCCCCCAGCACCAGCGCACGCTCGATGACGTTGCCCAGCTCGCGGACGTTGCCCGGCCATGGGTAGGCGAGGAGGCAGCGGCGCGCGGCCGGTGCCAGGGCGACGCCGCGACGGCCCAGGCGGCGGCCGTGGTGATCGAGGAAGTGCAGCGCGAGGAGCGGGATGTCGTCGCGCCGGGCGCGGAGCGGTGGGGTTTCGAGGGTGATGACCTTGAGCCGGTAGTAGAGGTCCT
>JAGQSE010000430.1 GCA_020439725.1 Acidobacteriota bacterium | reverse complement strand
GCGCGGGTCAGCGCCCTCGCGGAGGCGGTCGAGCGCTTTAGCGGCGTCTTTCGAGGTGATGAGCCGCGCCGGCGGGCGACGGCGGAGGAGCTGGGTGAGGCCGCGGTGCACCCCAACGAGTGCATGCTCTTCAGCGCCGCTCAGTTCCAAGACCGGTGCCGATGGAACGCCGAAGAAGGGCACTCGAACTGGGTACCGGAGCCTTTCGATACTGCCCGGGAGATCGAGTGGAGTCCGGTCTGGTCGCTGACCGAGGAATGCGTCCGGTACCTACCCACCGCCTATGGCTTCTACGACTACCATGACACCCTCGCCCCGGGCGACGAGGAGCCCTCGTGTCTCGCCGACTCGAACGGCTGTGCCGCGGGCAATACGACCGAGGAGGCGATTCTCCAGGGGCTCCTCGAGCTCATCGAGCGCGATGCGGCCGCTCTCTGGTGGTATTCGCGGGCACGGCGACCACCGGTGGCAGCCGAGAGTCTGGTCGGGGCGTATTTCGAGCGGCTTTCCGAGCTCTTTGCGAGCCTTGGGCGGGAGCTCTGGCTGCTCGACCTGACGACCGACTTCGGTGTGCCGGTGACCGTCGCGGTGTCGAGGACCCATAGCCGGGTTCCCGACGACCTGCTGATGGGTTTTGGAGCCCATCTCGATGCGAGGATCGCGGTGTCTCGGGCGCTGACGGAGATCTGCCAGTTCCTCCCGGTCGAAGGCGGTGCCTCGCGACCCCAACGCGACAGCACGGATCCGGTCGTGTCGCGGCGGTGGATCGGTGCGGCCGGCGACGACGGGTTCGGGTGGCTCGAGCCGGACCTCCCAGGGCGAGCGCGGGACTTCGCTTCGTGGGCGGCGGTGGGAAGCGGGGATCTCACGGAGTGCGTCCGGTGGCTGGTGGCCGTCGCGCGGCGTTTGGGACTCGAGGTTCTGGTGCTCGACCAGAGCCGCCCCGAAGCTCCGTTGCCCGTGGTCAAGGTAGTGGTCCCCGGGCTTCGTCCGTGGTGGGCACGCTTCGCACCCGGGCGGTTGTACGACGTGCCGGTGGCCCTCGGCTGGCTCGAAGCACGGATCGAGGAGGCGGATCTCAATCCGAGCCACCTGTTCCTTTGACCTTCCCTCGGAGCCGCCATCGGGCCTATTCCAGAGCGGTGCCTTGACTCAAGGAGACGACCATGGCCGTGCCAGTACCCAACCCTTTCCGCCGCCTCGGGATCCTCCGGCCGTCGGCAGATGTGCCCGACGCCGACGAGTCCACCCGGGTGGCGATCCGTGTGCGGCCTCGCGACGAAGAGCGCAAGCTCGAGGACCTCGGTGCTTCGCTCCGGAAGATGGCGTCGACCTTGCCTCACCTGCGCAAGCACCTGAGTGCCGAGCAGTGGGTGCGCCGCTTCGGCGCCGCGAAGGAGGATCTCGAGCAGGTGGCGACCTTCGCGCGTCGCATGGGTCTCGAGGTCGAGACGATGATGCAGGGAGAGCGCTCGGTGGTGCTGCGGGGGCCGCTCAGCCGCGTGCAGAAGGCCCTGGGAGTCGAGGTCCACACGGTGGAGGACGGGGAGCAGAGCTTTCGCACCCACGACGGACCGGTCCTGGTGCCTAAGAGCCTCGCGGACACCATCGAGTCGGTGCGAGGGCTCGAGACGATCCCGGTTTTCCATCGCCGGCCGCGGATCGCCGAGCGGACGCGGGGCAACTTCCCGGTCCGCCGTGTCGCGGAGCTCTATGGGTTTCCCCTCGAGCACAGGGGCAAGGGGCAGACGGCGGTGATCCTGCTCCTCGGTGGGGGCTTTCACCGGCAGGACCTCGAGACCTATTTCCGTGGCATCAAGCTCGGTGTGCCGCAGATCGACGTCGTCGAGCTGGCCGGCGCGAAGAACCAGCCGGCGTCGAACAAGGCGATTCAGCAGGTGCTCCACGCGCAGGGCTTCGAGCCGCGGCCGGTGCCGGTCGACCCGGAGGCGCCCGATCCTTGTGACAGCGCCGCCAACGTCGCCTGGACCATCGAGGCGACCACCGACATAGAGATCCTCGGCTCGTTGATTCCCGAAGCCCGGCTGGTGGTGGTCTTCGCTCCCAACACCCAGGACGAGCAGGCCGCGGCGATCGAGACGATTCTCGGTAGCGAGTTCGAGGCGCAATACGGCTGCCCGTCGGTGATCTCCTGCAGCTGGGGCCAGTACGAGTACCGGATGAAGAGCTCGTCGATGCATGCCATGGAGACCGCGCTGGAACGCGCCGCGACGATGGGGGTCACCGTGTGCTTCGCTTCCGGCGACTACGGGGGCGGACCGGTCTACTACCCGGCTTCGAGCGCCTACGCCTTGGCCTGCGGCGGTACGAGCATCGTCAGTGCTCCCGGCGACGACGAGGTGCGCGAGGAAGTGTGGCGCGAGGAGAGGCTGGCGCTCTATTTCTCGGCGTCCGGAGGTGGGGCCAGCGAGGCCTTTGCCGTTCCGGATTGGCAGAAGGGCGCCGTGGCCACCTGGGGTGGTGCCAAGCGTGGGGTGCCCGACATCGCGGCGCAGGCGAGCCTGGCCAGCGGCTATGCGCTGATCATCGGGGCTGCCGAGGTCGGGATGGGTGGAACGAGTGCCGCGGCGCCGCTCATCGCCGGGCTGGTGGTGCAGATCAACGAGGCCAACCAGGATCTCAAGAAGGGCTATCGCGTCGGCTGGCTGACACCGTTGCTCTACGGCAAGGACTTTGCCGACGCCTTCGTCAGCATCACCCGGGGGAACAACGGCCTCTTTGTCGCCAATCCGAGATGGGATCCCTGCACGGGTCTCGGCCGACCCATCGGCAAGCGGCTCCTGGCGGCGCTCAGGGCGGGCAAGTAGCCGGGGCGGACCGGAGGCCGGTGCTCACGGACGGCGGAGGCGAGAGCTCAACGCCTCCCAGACGCGTGACACCGCGTAGGCGTGGCGCCGCCGCTCCGCCCGCTCGTGGTCGCGATCCGTCCCGCCGGCGGACGCGGCCAGACGCGTCAGCCGGAGGACGGCCTCGAGGTTTGCAGTGGCGCGGGCGTCGCGCAGATCGACGGCGGACGGGGCGGCACCGTCGATCTGCCACAGGGGTGCTCCGCCGACGGCGGCCACGGCGAGGTTGGCGTTCCACACCACCGGGCCAGCGATGGACGAGAGCGAGAGGACCCCGGTGTCGAAGCCGAGGTGGAGCCGGATGTCGACCAAGTAGCCGGCGCTGCCGTCGGCGAGCTGAGCATCCGGGACCTGGATTCGGAGACCAGCTCGCGCGGCCGAGGCCGTACCCGCAGCCATTTCGCCCTCCAACGAGACGAATCCCTGGGAGTCGGCGGTACGCTCGACCTCGAACTTCTCGATCCCGGGTAGGGCCGAGGCCAAGACGTCGAGGGCGGCGTAGAGGCTCCGTTCCTGGGCCACCAGCTCGACAAAGCGGAGCGGGCCCGCCGCCAAGGCCCGATGGCTCCTTTCGGCGAGCACCCTCGCGGCCGGCAGATCGGAGAAGTGACCGTTGACGTCGAAGGCGACGCCGGATCGGTCTGCGACGGCATAGGCGTCCGCGAGGAAGGCTGGTGTCCGGGGATGCTCGCAGAGCACGTGGATGCCCCGGGCGAGGAGCTCGAGGACGATGGCGTCGGCGCTCGCCGGCATCGCGGCACAGGCGAGCCGGACCTCCGGCGGGAGCTCGCCGAGACGGGTGCAGAGCGGGACTCCGAGGTGCTTCGCGTGTCGTCTGGACCGTTCACTGCCGCGACCGAGGACGGCCACGATGGGAAAGCGTTCGGGCGCCCGCCAAAGCGCTTCGTCATAGACGCGGCCGTAGTTGCTGCCGCAGACGACGACGGGGTAGCGTGAGCCTTTGGCGTCGGCGGTGTGGTCGGAGGCAGGCGGGTGCGAAGGCGGCTGCGGCATCGGTGGGCTTTCTCGGGCGCGCTCCTCGAGCTCTTGGGCGAGGGGGTCCGCCGGGGAACCGGAAGGGGGGACCCGAGTTTCGGGATCGCCGTTTTCGGGTCCGGCGACGAGCGTGATCCGTAGGGCAGTTTATCCGCTAGGAGAGGAGCGAGCCGGGTGACGAAAGCCAGTGATCTGCCGATCCAGGAGTTCTATTGCGAGCTCGGCCGGCGGGTGAGGAGCCCCCGCTTCGCGTTCATGAACTATGGTTTCGCCGAGCCCGACGACGACCGGGCCTGGGTCCTCGAGGGCGACGAGCTTTTCGGGCACCACCTGGCGCTGGTGCGGCGGACGGTGGCCGGCGCCGATCTCGAGGGCGCCCGGGTGGTCGAGATCGGGTGTGGGCGTGGTGGCAACGTCTCGTACCTGAGACGGTACACTGGCGCTCGCCAGGTCGTGGGGGTCGATCTCAACCCCACGAATCTGGATCTCTGTCGGAGCTTCCATCGTGGCCAGGACGTCGGCTTTGCCGCCGGTGATGCCCAGTTGCTGCCGCTGGCGGGAGAAAGCGTCGACGTCCTGGTCAATCTCGAGTCGGCGCATTGCTATCCCGATCTCCGGGCCTTCTTGGGCGAGATCCATCGGGTGCTCCGCCCCGGCGGCACGTTCTGTTTCGCAGATCTCTGGGATCTCGACCTGGTACCCCACGACTGGGCCGAGCGCGAGGCGACCCTGCGTGCGGCGTGCTTCGAGATCGAGGAGGAGGAGGACATCAGCCGTGGCGTGTGTCTCGCTCTCGGTGAGGCGGACAACGTCCAGGATCTCCTCGAGGCTGCGGCGTCCCCCGCGGATCGCGTCTTCGTCGAGCGCATCGCGGCCACCACCGCCCACGTCCGCCGAGCGCTCCTCTTCGGCTTCGCACGCTACCGGCGGTGGCGGATGCGGAAGGTCGATTCCTAGCGCCTTCGGGACGGACATTGATCCGATGGCCAGATCTGGCTAGTCTAGGCCTATGAACGGAGTGCGCATCGCCGATCTCAAGAACCACCTGAGCGAGCACCTTCGCCGCGTGCGCCGCGGCTCGGCGGTGACGGTGTTCGACCGAGATTCACCCATCGCCCGCCTAATCCCTTACGAGGAGGCACCGGGTGGGCTCGAGGTGCGTCCCCGGCGCGCCGGCAGCCTCAGGCCGAACGAGGTTCCCCTGCCGCCGCCTCTCGCCCTGGATCGCGACGTGGTCGATCTATTGCTCGAGGAGCGCCAGGGCGATCGATGATCGCTTACCTGGACTCGTCCGTCCTGCTTCGGCTCGTTCTCGGCCAGCCGGGGGCGCTGACGGAATGGCCGCAGGTCGAACAGGGCGTTGCCTCGGCGCTGGTCGAGGTCGAGTGCTTGCGAACTCTTGACAGGATCCGGCTTGAGGAACGTCTCGACGACGGCGAGGTCGCTACGCGGCGCGAGGCGGTGTTTCGACTGCTCGACTCGATCGAGGTAGTCGAGATCACGCCACCACTGCTGAGGCGGGCAGCTCAGCCGCTCCCGACGACCTTGGGGACCCTCGACGCTATCCACTTGGCGACGGCCGCGACCTGGAGAGAGGTGCGTGATGGAGAGCTGGTCCTGGCGACCCATGACGTAGCGTTGGGCAACGCGGCTCGTGCCACTGGTCTTCCTGTGGTCGGTCTCTAGAGCCGAGCTCGGACAGGCCTCAGGGAGCCTTGCGGCCGGCACGCGCTGCCGAAATTGCTCCTAGGTGCCCGACTCCCCCAGCGCCGCCAGGTCGCGCTCGAGACGGCGGGCGGCGGGGAGGCGGAGGCGCTTCATGTGCGCCAGCTGCTCCGCGGCGCCTTCACGGTTGCCCTGGGCGATATAGGCCTCGCCGAGGTAGAAGATCGTGCGGCCGTCGTCGGGGGTGATCTCGAGGGCCTTCTCGTAGGCCTCGACAGCGCGGTCCAGGTGTTCGAGGCGCTGCTCGACGATTCCCAGATAGCGCCAGGCATCGAAGTAGGCGGGCGCCGCGTCAAGACACCGTTCGAGGTATGGGATCGCCTGCTCGGGCCGATCGGACTCACCGTAGTAGACACCCAGGTTGTAGAGCGCCAGCCAGTGCGCCTCGTCTTTGGGCTTGGAGCGCTCGAGGGCGGCTCGGAACTCGCGAGCGGCGTCGTCGGTGCGGCCGCCGCGTGCATAGGCGAGACCGAGGTCGGTGCGCACCGCGGCGTCGTCGGGGTTACGGTTTCGCGCCTCTTCGAGCTGCTGGATGGCCTCGGGCTGGCGGCCGAGCTCGGTCAGGGCGGCGGCGAGGAGCTGGCGGATCGTCGCGTTGGCGGGATCGACCTCGACACCCTTTTCGAGGGCGTCGGCGGCTTCCTGCCAACGTCCTTCGCGGCTCAGGCTCCGGCCCAGGTCTTCCCAGGACGAGCCGAGTCCTTGGCGCAGGTAGGCAGGGGAACCTTGGCCGCCTCCCAGGCTTTCGAGATAGCGCTGGGCGAGCTCGGGCCGGCCGCGGCTGCGCAGCACGTTCGCCAGCACCTCGACGTTCCTTCCTTCGGGCCGAGCCACCCAACGACCGGAGAACGGCAGGGCTTCCTCGTGGCGGCCCGCCTGCATCGCCTGGACATCGGCGACCAACCGCTCGGGGGCCACCGGACCCCGGTAGATGGCCCACAGCGCGAGGTCGCCGTCGAGGAGGAAGCTGGTCGGCAGGGCGATGCCGGCGCTCTGATCGAGGACGGCCTGCTGGACGACGCTGAGCTGATCGACCAGGGAGGACTCGGCATAGCCACGCTCGAGGCTCCAGCCCACCTCGCGCAGGACCTTGTCCGCGGCGGCGCGCTGGTCGGGGTCGTCGACGCTCGGGGCGAGGACGCGGAGGCCCTGGTCCTCGAATCGCTCGGCGGCGCGCTCGAAGGCCTCGAGCTCGCCGCGGCAGGGCACGCACCAGGACGCCCACAAGTTGACCAGGACGGGCCGGCCCGGGGGAGAGAGGGAGGTCGGTTTCTGGTTGGCGTCGAGGAACGCGACCTCGTACAGCGGCAGAGGCTTGGCGAGGACGGTGCGGGACTTGCCCGAGGAGGGCAGGTCGGGAAGCGGCCTGGGAGCCGGGCTGGTGCTGCCGGTGCTCCGGGTCCAGGCCACGGCCTTGCCGCTCCCCTCGACCAGCTCATAGCGGCCTCCCGGCTTGAGCTCGCGGAAGGTCTCGGTGGTCCCGCCAGGCCAGCGCACCTCGACCCGATCGATCCCCGTGACGCCGGCGAGGCCGAAGTGGACCCAGCGACTCGACTGGCTCAGGTAGCCGTTGCCGGCGGTGACCACCTCGACGCGTCGTGGCCCCTTGCCGTCGCTGGTGAACAGCTCGGCGCGCGCGCCGACGGCGTCGCGGTTGCCGTGCCGGCCCTCGAGGCGGAGCGCCAGCGCAGGAGCACCGTCGCTGTGGCGGTTGTGGAGATACCGTAGCTGCGGACCCGTGCGGTTGGCGATCCACAGGTCGAGGGCGCCGTCCTGGTCCCAGTCGACCACGCCGACGGCGCGGCCATCGTCAGGGAGGTCGAGACCCGCCACCGCCGAGATGTCGGCGAAACGGCCGTCACCCAGGTTGAGGAAGGCGTTGTGGGTCTCGCGACCGCTCCAGGACTTGCCCTGACGCAGCAACTCGTAGGTGGCTCCCCAGCCTTCGAGGTACTCGCGATCCGCCGTCTCCGTCTTGTCTGTGGGTGAGTGCGACACGACCTGCCGCCAGAAGAAGCTTCACAAATCGTCGTAATCGTCGTTGGTGACGTAGCCGTTGGCGACGAAGAGGTCCTTCCTGCCGTCGTTGTCGAAGTCCGTGAACTGCGACGACCAGGCCCAGCGCGCCATGGTCACCCCGGCGTCGACGCTGACGTCCTCGAAGCGGCCGCCGACGTTGCGGAACAGCGAGTTGCCCCGCGCGTGGCGGCGGTAGAGCGAGCGCACTTCCTCGCCGACCTCGTCGTGGAAGCGGCGCTGGTAGGCGATGCGGTTGCCGGCCGAGGAGAACATGTTGCCGACGTAGAGGTCGAGGTGCCCATCGCCGTCGTAGTCGCCCCAGTCGGCGCTCATGCCGGCGGAGATGTCCTCGACGCCGGCTTGGCCGGCGACGTCGGTGAAGCGACCACCGTCGTTGCGGTACAGGTTGTTGCGCCCGAAATCGTTGGCGACGTAGAGGTCCGGGTCGCCGTCGTCGTCGTAGTCGCCCCAGGCAGCGGCGAAGCTGTACCGGCGGTTGTTCTGATCGATCCCCGAGTCGACGGTGACGTCGGTGAAGCGGAGATCGCCGTCGTTGCGCAGCAGGACGTTGGGTAGGCCGTTGTTGGCGTCGTGGTAGGGCGCCGGGGCCGATTCCTCCGGCGGGCTGTAGCGGCAGACATAGAGGTCGAGGTCACCGTCGCCGTCATAGTCGGCGGCGGTCAGGCTCATGACCTGGTAGGTCGGGAAGACCGAACGGACCTCGAAGCCGCCATGGCCGTCGTTGGCGTGGAAGAGCAGCGAACCGGCAGCGACCACCAGGTCCTGGTCACCGTCGTTGTCGAAGTCGGCGAAGAGCGCCGAGGTGGTGCGGTCGAGGTAGTCGACGGCCGCCGCCTTCGACGCGTCGCGCAGCGTGCCGTCGGGTTGTTGCAGCAACAGGCGGTTGGGCAGCCCCCCCTGTTGTGGCACGTAGAGATCCTCGCGGCCGTCGCCGTCGGCGTCGCCCAGGGCCAGACCATGGTGCCCCAGGAGGTCGACGCCGAGGGCGCGGTCGAGACCCGCACCCCACTGTGCCTGGCCGGGGAGGAGCTGGGCGGCGAAGACCGGTTCGTCTCCGAGCACCGCCGCGGTGAGGTCCTCGAAGAGCGGCTCGCCGTCGGCGGGACCGGTGACCTCCTCGTAGGAGTCGACCGCGATCTCGCGAAGCCGGAGCGGCTCGCCCTCCCCGGCGTGGTGCCAGCGCAGCGTCCACTCGGCGTTCTGTTGCAGGAGACCCCGAGCGGAGGGGCCGTCGGCCTCCCACAGCACCTCGGTCGTGACCTCGTCGCCGGCGATGTCGACATGGATGACCTTGGCATGGGCGTGGACGTGGGTCGGGTCCGAGAAGGGGGATCGGAGCTCCTCGACGGCGGCGACGAAGCCCTCGGCGCCCTTGGCGCCGCCGGGAGGGCTCGGATCGCGGTCGCGTACGACCTTTACCGAGGGTCCTTCGAACCTACGGAAACTCGGGTCCCCCTTGTCCGTCGCCTCGTTCGCCGCCCTGCTCGCCGTGGCCGAGAGACCGGTGGGGCGGAGCGAAGCGGCGACGAACGCCGGGTCGACCCAGGTCGGGGCGGCCGCAGGATCGAGGGTCCCCTGGCTCGCCAGGAGCTGTCCGAGCTCCTTGAGCCGTTTGCCGACCTCGGAGTTGGCGGCCTCGGTGCTCCACCCTTCGACCATCGGATCGAGGCGCTCGAGCTGGTAGTCGAGCTCGGCGGGTACGGCGCGGCCGTCGTGGCCCGGGAGCGCCTCGGGGGCCGGCACCAGCGACTCGTCGGCGGGGCCGGTCCCTTTGCGAGCACAACCGTCGCCGGGAAGGAGGCAGAGCAGCAGAAGTAGAGCTCCTACCGGCCTCGATCCGGGCATCCGTCGGAAGGTCCGACGGGGCGAAGAGCGTCGGTTTGTGCGCATCCGTGACGAGGAGATCTTAGTCGTCGTCAACTCACGAAGCCAAGCCCTCGCTGCGTTGGGCGGCCTGGGTGCCGCTCAGTGCTGGGGCACCAGGACCAACCGCCCGGTCACTGCCCGGTCCTCGAGCAGGCGGTGGGCTCGCCACGCCTCCGCCAGGGGCAGGAGCTCGGAGACCCAGGGACGGAGGACGCCGGTCTCGAGGAGCTCGAGGGCGGTCTGGAGCTCCTCGCGGGTGGTCGCGTAGGCGCCGAGGATCTGGAGCTCCTTGACGATCACCAGGCCCGGGTTGAGGGTCACCAGCCCGGTCTCGAGGTTGCCGACCACCACCAGGCGACCGCCGGGGGCGAGGCATTTGAGGCTCTCCTCGAAGGTGACGCTGCCGACGATCTCGAGGACGACGTCGACTCCGACGCCGCCGGTGGCTTCGCGGGCCGCCCGGGCGAAGGCGAGATCGGGAGCCACCAGAACCGTCTCGGCACCGGCCTGCTCGAGGTCGGCGACCTTGGCTTCGCTCGAGGTCACGGCGAGGACGCGAGCGCCGTCGTGCCGGGCCAGCTGCACCGCCTGCATCCCGACGCCACCGCTGGCGCCGGTGACCAGCACGGTTTCGCCGGGCCGGATGCGGGCGCGGGTGCGAACGGTGTGGACGGCGGTGCCGGCGGTGCAGCAGGCGGTGGCGGCGACCGGCCAGGGCACGGTCCTGGGGACCCGACCGAGACCCGCCACGGGCGCGGTCATGTAGCTCGCGTAGCCGCCGGCGATCTCCTCGCCGAAGAAGCGTGTGTCGGTCTTGCACAGGCTGTTGCGGCCTTCCTCGCAGTAGGCGCAGGTGCCGCAGGAGAGACGCTGGAGCGTCGCAGCGCGATCGCCCACCGCCCAGCCTTCGACTCCCGGACCCAGAGCGACGACCTCGCCGGCGGCCTCATGGCCGAGGATCGCGGGCACCCGGGTGCGCGGCAGGTTGCCGCGGCGGTTGATGACGTCGTGGTAGCAGACCCCGCAGGCATGGACCTTGAGCAGCACCTCGCCGGGCCCCGGGGAGGGATCGTCGACCCTCTCGGGCCGGAGGTTCTCGGCTTCGCCAAAGGCTCTCAAGACGACGGCGTCCATGCTCATGCTCCTTTTCCGAGGGAAGGTCTCAGCCCACCCAGCGCTCACGGAGGGATTCGGGGTCGAGGCTCCGGATCGCCGCCAGGTGATCGGCCGACGGCGTGGCGGTCACGAGCAGCGGATCCGGGATCTCGAAGTCGAAGCCGGTGCGGGCGGCGATCACCTGCGGATCGGCCCACGGATGACGGGCCACCAGGCGAGCGCCGCGAGCGCCCAGCGCGAAGCGCCCCAGATCGGTCAGGAGGGGGGTCGATCGGTCGGGATCGCTGGTCGAGGCCACCGCGACGCGGGGCACCAGGTTGCGTCGCCCCTGCCGACCGACGGTCAGCACCGGTCGCTGGACCCAACGCCGGAGCGTCGCGGCGCCGGCGACGCCGGGGAACTTGTATTTGGGCGCTTCGAGCGAGCCGGCAGCGGTGAGGTTGGTGTCACCGCGACCGTCGATCTCGGCAGCGCCGAAGAACATCACGTCGACGCGGCCTCGCCGCGCGTGGTCGAAGAGCTCGGGGATGGTCAGCTCGCCGCTCCGGCCGTGGAAATATGCGAGGTCTTCGGAGCAGGTGGACAGCGTCCGGACCTCCGGGTCGATGCTGCCGACGCAGGCGAGGTAGGTGAGGCGAGGGGCGTGGGTCAGACGCGCCACGGCGATGGCGAGGATGGCGAGGGGCGAGGCGACGCCGGTGGCGACGACGTCGCCGTCGTGGAGCTCGCGGGCCATGGCGGCGACGAGGGTCTCGGCCTGGGTGGCGTCGCCGGCGTCTGCCGGCCGGGGGGCTTCGGGGGCCGAGGGTCGGGCGGTCATCCGGCCCTCCGCCGATCCGAGGCGCGATCGGCTTCGGTTCCCGGCGACGGGTCGCGCCAGGAACCCGTCCACCGGCTCACCACCTCCTGTTGGCAGCGGGTACCGCAGACCACCCGCGCCAGGTACTCGCTCTCGCCGCCGGCCTCGGCGGCTTCGAGGTAAGCCTCGAGATGCTCGATGTCGGGTTCGTAGAGCCCCAGACAGCCGGTGGGGTAGGCGCCAAAGGGCTGTTCGACGACCAGGTCGACCATGAAGCCGGGGATGGTGGCGGTGGGCAGGCGTTCGAGGCGTTCCTCGACGGTGGCGATGACCCGGTTCGCGGCGCCGGCGACGGCCAGGTCGGTGGTGGGGTCCTCGATCCACAGGTTGCCCTTGGCGTCGGCGGCGCGGGCGTGGATCAGGGCGACGTCGGGATGGACGGCGCGCTCGACGGGCACCTCCTCACCGGTGAAGGGGTCGGTCACCTTGGGCAAGGGGTCGCGGCTCGCCACCGCGGAGACGTCGGCGTCGGGTACGGGGAGGAAGGGGAGTCCCATGGCAGCGGCGCGGAGGCGTTGCACCAGGCGGTAGCCGTCGTGTTCGTGCCATTCGATGGCACGGGCTTCGATGGCACGTTTCAAACAGGGCATGGGCCGCACGCGGCCGTCGAGGAAGAGAGCGGTGAAGAGGAAGTCGACCTGGCAGGCGGCGCCGGCGGCGACCAGGATCTCCGCCGGCAGCGGGTTGGGAAGCGTCACGACGCGCAATCGCCGTGTCCGCTGGCGGACGAGCTCGAAGATCAGCGCCATCGGGGCCCGACCGAGCATGAATCCGCCGGCCGCCACCAGCGCGCCATTGGGGATCGAGGCGACGGCCTCGCCGAGACCGGCCCAGCGTGCCCGGCTCACGAGGCCTCTCCCCGCGGCACGGGCGGCCGGAACTTGTAGCCATAGACCAGATAGCCGTGGGGGCCCTTCTCCTGGATGCGGCGGGTGACCATCTCGACCTCCATGCCGATGGCGATGTCCTCGGGATCGATGTCGGTGAGCTGCGCGGCGATGATGGGCCCGTCCTCGAGCTCGACCAGCGCCATGAGGTGCGGCGGGTCGAAGCCGCGGGGTGCGGTGGCCATCTCGGTGAAGCTGTGGACCCGGCCGCGGGGCGCAAGCGCGTGGACCTCGAGCTCGCGGCCGCCGCAGCCGCGACAGGCCGGTCGGGGTGGAAACGCGACGGCGCCGCAGCCGGTGCAGCGGCGGCCCTCGAGTCGGTAATAGGCGCCGCGCAAGCGGTGATAGCGGGGTAGATCCATCGCCTAGACCTCCAGGAGGTGGGTGACCGCCACCGAGCCATGGCCGCCGACGCTCTGGGCCAGGGCCCGGCGGGCGCCGGCCACCTGGTTGGGGCCCGCCTCGCCACGCAACTGGAGCGTCGCCTCGGCCACTTGATAGGTACCACTGGCCCCCACCGGGTGGCCGCGCCCCTTTAGACCGCCGAAGGTCGACATCGGTAGGTCGCCGGCGAGGCCGATGCGTTCTTCGGTGGCGAAGCGCAGCGCCTCGCCGCGGGGTGCGAAGCCGCAGGCCTCGAGGGAGAGCGCGGCGATGATCGTGAAGGCGTCGTGGGCCTCGAAGAGATCGACGTCGTCGGGCCCGAACCCGGTGTGGCGAAAACACCGTTCGGCGGAGACGGCGGCGGAACGGAGGTGAAGGATGTCGGCGCGGGAGCCGAGGTCGATGGTGTCGGTGGCCACCGCCGAGGCCGCGATCCGCACCGGCCGGTGATGCGAGCGGAGAACCTCCCGCGAGGCGACGACGACGGCGGCGGCGCCATCGCAGATGGGCGCCGCGTCGAGGACGCAGATCGGCGAGGCGACCATTGGCGAGCGGCGGAAGTCATCGCGGTCGATGGCCTCGCGGAACATGGCCCGCCCGTTGGCCGCCGCGTTGCGGTGGGAGTTGATCGAGAAGGCGGCGAAGTCGTCCCGGGCGGCGCCGGTCTCGTGCATGTAGCGGCGCATCAAGAGCGCCGAGAGCCCGGCGAAGCTGAACCCGTGGCTGGCCTCGAAGTCCTGGTCGGCGGCGGTGGCGAGACCCTCGGCGACGGTCTCGCCGACGCCATCGGTCATCTTCTCGACGCCCACCGCGAGCGCCACCCGGGCCGCGCCGGAGGCCACTGCCAGCGTCGCCGCACGGACCGCGGCACCGCCCGACGCGCAGGCCGCCTCGACCTTGTAGGCCTCGACCGGCAGAAGGCCGGCGGCGTCGGCCACGAGGGTCGCCAGGTTCTCCTGGCCGTTGACGCCGCCGCTCAGCATGTTGCCGACGTAGAGCGCGTCGACGCTCTCGATCCCGGCGTCGTCCAGCGCTTCGAAGATCGCGGCGGCTGCCAGCTCGCGCAGCCCGAGGTGCCAGTGCTCGCCCACCGGGGTGCGGCCGACACCGAGGATGAAAACGTCGTCTCGCATGGGGGAAGCAGCCCTCAGTCGCGGCGGATCTTCGAGCGCAGCCGCAGGTAATGACCGTAGTCGGTGATCTCCCGCCGCCGGTCGAGGTAGTCGGCGACGCGGGCGCCCTGGCGACGTTCGTCGATGCGCTCGGTGACGTGGAACGCGAAGGCGTCGCTACCGGCGCCGGAGCCATAGGAGCAGAAGAAGATGCGCTCGCCGGGTCGAGCCTGGTCGAGCACCGCCGCGAGACCGAGAAGCGAGGAACCGGAGTAGGCGTTGCCCATGCGGGGTGCGACCAGACCGTGGCGGATCTGCTCCGCGGTGAACCCGAGCTCTTCCGAAGCACGCACGACGAATTTGGGCACCGGTTGGTGGAAGACCGCGTGGTCGAAGTCCCCGGCTTGGGCACCGAGCTCAGCGAGGAGCCGGCGCGAGGCGGCTAGGGTGTGCTCGAAGTACGACGGCTCGCCGGTAAAGCGGCTGCCATGCTCCGGGTAGGCGGCGCCCTCGCGGCGGAAGAAGTCGGGGGTGTCGGTGACGTAGGAGACGGAGCCCTCGACCACGGCCAACGCCTGGTCGGCGGGGACGAAGAGGTGGGCGGCGCCGCCGCAACCGGCGGTGTACTCGAGGGCGTCGCCAGGGCGCGATTGGGCGGTGTCCATGCCGATGGCGAGGGCGGCCTCGGTCATTCCCGAGCCGACGAAGGCGACGGCGGTCTGCATGGCTTCGCTGCCGGCCTTGCAGGCGAACTCGAAATCGGCGGCGACGGTGGCGGGGGTGATACCGAGAGCCTCGGCGACGACGGTGGCTGAGGGCTTGACCGCGTAGGGCTTGGACTCGGAACCCACCCAGACGGCGCCGATGGTTCGGGGATCGAGCTCGGGGATGCGGCCGAGGGCGGTGCGGCCGGCCTCGATGGCCATGGTGACGACGTCCTCGTCGGCACCGGGAACCGATTTCTCGGCCACGGCCGGTTTGGTGGCGCCGTGGGGGCGCCAGGCGGCGGAGATGGTCGCCGTCGGTACGCGGTACCGTGGCACGTAGGCGCCGTAGCCGCCGATGCCCACCGCGCGAGCCGTCTTCATGGAGTGGAACCCTCCTCATCCGTGGTGGCTTTGGTCCGTCGGGTGGTTGCGCCGCGCCGAGGGCTCGCCGCCGGGATCTCGAGACCGGAGAAGAAGAGGTCGATCATTTCGCGCGCCAGCTGATCCTCGGGGACCTCGCCGTCGGCGCGGAACCACTTGTAGATCCACAGCACCATGCCGAGGAAGGAGAAGGTCGCCACCTTGGGGTGGACCGGCCGGATCCGCCCGTCGCGGATGGCCTCGGTGAAGGAGGACTCGAGGAAGCGGACGTAACGCTTCTTGCGGGCGTTGATCTGCGCCAGGGCTTCACCCTTCAAGGTGGCGTGCTCGTGGAGGATGATCGTCACCTCCTTGCTGCGCTCCTCGGTGACGAGCAGGACGTTCTTCTCCATGCACAGCTTGAGTCGCTCGAGCGGGTCGGCGATGGGCATGACCACGGAGAGGACCTGCTCCTCGAAGAGGTCCATGCCGTAGTTCATGATCTCGGCGAGCAGGTGCTCCTTTGAGCGGACGTAGTAATAGAGACCCGGCTTGGTGAGGTCGCAGGCGTCGGCGATGGTCTTGATGGAGGTGGCGTCGTAGCCGTTGGCACAGATCAGGCGAGCCGCGGTCTCGAGGATCTCGCGGTGGCGGTCGCGGGGTTCGGGAGCGTCGGCGGAGGGTTTGGGTGACACGAATCGGGATCTCGTCTTGCGGGTTACTTACCGGTCGGTAGGTAGTATAGGCAGGCATCCCCGGAAGTCAAGGACCATCAGAAGGCGGCACCCGAGTTTCCGGCTCGGGGCTGGGAGGGCGCCGGGACTCATCCTCAATCCAACCACCGACTGGTTTGAGGTGGCGTTGGGTGGAGCCCGGGTCCGTATTTGACCTTCCTCGCTTGCTTTCGAGCGGGCTGTGAGGGCCGCAGGCCGGGATTCGGCAGCGACGAGGGCACACTCGGTCGAGCCCGAGGCCCTGCCCGGCCAGGTCGATCGGCCAGGGCAAGGTGGGAGTCATCTCGCCGCAGGGATTGCCTATTCGTGAGGGACGAAGGCGAGTCCTGGGGGAAAGGTTCCTGGCGGAAACTCCACGTCCCGGTCTCCTTCGCGAAGCCTGATAGAGGCCGCTCGGAACGCCTTCACAATCCGCCGGTAGGCGTTGGTGAAAGCCGAGCGCACGGCCCGCGAAACCGTGTGGAGCAACGGCAGAGGCCGCTTCGTAGGAGGAGGCGAGGCTCGATGGGGGTTCTGGTGGAGGACCTTCCGCCGCCCCAGGGGTCGAGTGCCTTCCCGGGAATGGCGCGCGAGCGTCTCCTCCGCGACGTCGCGGCGAAGTTCCTGCACCCGGGCTCGGTAGGCCCTACCGTTCAGTTGGCGCCAAACGGGAAGCGGCGAGAGCTCGAGCATCTCGTCGATCTCGAAGTCACTAGCTTCGAGTGAAGCACCGCCGCGCCTCCGACGAGCCCTGCACAAGGCCGTTCGATCGACCCAGCGCCCGACCAGCACCGGTCCATCTTCGATCATCGTCGCGATGTGAAGGCCGGGCCACTCTTCCGGGCGAGCGACCAGGTTCTCCTTGCAAGCGTTGGCGATCAGGTAGCGCAGTCGGGCGACCTGCGAGGCCTCATCGTCGGCGACCAGGACTGCTCGATAGGTGCCGCTCCAGAACTTCCCGTGCCAGTCATAGAGCAAGCTCGCCTCACGCGCCAGGTTCGACGACACGTAGTTCATGAAGCGGGCGAGAACCCTTGCATCGTCTACCCGGAGGAGAAGATGGAGGTGGTTCGAGAGGACCGTTGCACCGACGACCCCAGCGCCGGTGAGACGCTGAGCTCGGGCCAGGATTCCCGTCACGAGGCGATTGAGTCGCGGCGACGGTTTGAGGAGATGGCGGCCCTGGAGGCACCGGTGCGTGACCTCACAGAGACTGCCGCCAGGGGGTACGTAGCGAATTCGGTGACTCATCATGCCCAGTAGAAGACGGCAACCGGGCCCGAGACCTTGCAATCTTGAGAAGTTTCTCTGAAATGCTCCGATGGTTTGCCAGTCAAGAACCGCCATGGCGCGTCTTGGGGAGCGGTAGGCACGAGGAGGGAACGGGGCAGCCGAGTTGCCGGAGCTCGAAGTCGCCCTGCCGGCCTGGGGCCCGAAAGAAGGGACCCGAGTTCCCACGAGTTCCTATGACAAGGCAGCCGAGCTTCCGCGATGCGGACCGGCGAGGTGGACCGCGCGCCCGGCAGACGGGAACCGAGTTGTCTTCGCCGACCCGGTGTTGGGATTCCTGGGCGTACAATCGGCGGGTGCTTCGCCCTTGGCGGCGGACGCGCCGAGGTGCTGAGCCTCGGGGCATCCGCTCTCTCGACCCACACCGGAGACCTGTCCCATGGTGCCCCAGCCATCGATCCTCGGTTTTTCACGGATGCGGCCTTCCTGCGTGCTTCTTGGAGCCATCAGTTTGGTTCTCGCGGGTTGCGGTCCCGGCACCGAAGACCACACCAGCTCGGCAGCCTCGGAGTCGGTCGTGATGAGTGACCGAGCCGTCGCCGACCTCCTTGGCGAGCAGACGACGGAGTTTCTCCGGCAGCAACCGCTCCTGGCGACGCTGCTCGACGTTCCCGAGGAGCTTGCTGGGGGCCCCTACGCCGGCCGATTGCCCGACTATGACCAGGCGGGCTTCGATCGCTGGCGGGACCTCGAGACCCGGGCCGCCGAGCGCCTCGAGGCGGTCTCCCATGAAGGTTTGTCGTCGCGAACCGTGACCGATCTCAAGGTTGTCGACGCGGTCCATCGCTACTACGTCGGCGAGCCGTCGGTGAGCTACGGCTATGTCGACTCTTACTTCGGCCACTTGCCCTTCATCGTCAGCCAGATCAACGGTCCGCTGATCGACGCTCCCGACCGGATGCAGAACCAGCAGACCGTCGCCAGCGTGGCCGACGCCCGCGACTACCTAGAACGGCTGCGTGGTTTCGGCAAGCTCACCGAGCAGGTGCAGAAGAAGCTCGAGGCGGATGCGGCGGTGGGGTTGGTGCCGCCCAAGGCCATTCTCGATGGCGCTCTGGGGTTTCTCGACGGCTTCGTCGCTCCGCCAGCGGTGGACAACGGCTTGGTCACCGCCCTAGCCGAAAAGCTCGAAGGGATCGAGGCTCTCGAGCCAGAGGACCGCACGGCCCTGCTCGAGGAGGCGACTGCCACGGTCGAGACGGTCGTCTACCCGGGATACCGATCCGTTGCCGAGACGCTTCGTGGATTTGAGGATCGCGTACCGATCGGCGATGGGATTTGGGCGCAGCCCGGTGGCGATGCCTTCTATCGAACAGCGGTGCGGCTTTTGGGCGACACCGACAAGACTCCGGACGAGATCCACGGCATCGGCCTCGCCGAAGTAGATCGGATCACCGGAGAGATGGACATCATCCTCCGCGCCCAGGGCTATACCGAAGGCACCGTCGGGGAGCGGATGGCCGCCCTGGCGGGAGAGAAGCGCTTCCTTTACCCCGACACGGACGAGGGCCGGCACCGGATCCTGGCCGAGCTAAACCGCCTCATCACCCGGGTCGAGGGGATCCTGCCGGAGTACTTCGCGACGCTACCGACACAGCCCATCGAGGTTCGCCGGGTGCCGGTCCAGAGCCAAGACGGCGCTCCCTTCGGCTACTACACCAACCCGTCGATGGATGGGTCACGGCCTGGCATCTACTGGATCAACCTGCGCGAAATGGCTGCCTGGCCATCGTACACGCTGCCGACTCTGACCTACCACGAGGCGATCCCCGGCCATCACTTCCAGGTCTCCCTGGCCATGGCCCAACAGGATCTTCCCTTCCTACGGCAGAACGCGCCCTTCAACGCCTACGCCGAGGGCTGGGCGCTGTACTCGGAGCGTTTGGCGTGGCAGGCGGGGCTCTACAAGGATGATCCCTTCGGCGACCTGGGAAGGCTGAAGGACGAGCTTTTCCGAGCGGTCCGACTGGTGGTGGACACGGGGATCCACGCCAAGCACTGGAGCCGAGAGCAGGCCATCGAGTACATGAGCTCGGTGACCGGCAACCACCCGACGGAGGTCACCGCGGAGATCGAGCGCTACATGGCCTGGCCCGGCCAAGCGCTGGGCTACAAGCTCGGCATGCTCGAGATCCTGAATCTGCGGTCGAAGGCGGAACGAGCGCTAGGAGAGGACTTTGACCTGCGCGGCTTCCACGACGCGGTGCTCCTCCCCGGCGCGGTGCCGATGTCGGTGCTTCACGACGAGGTGCTGGACTGGGTGCGGAGCCAGAAGGCGGCCGCGAAGGAGGACATCTCCGAGGGGGACGCGGGGGCCGACGCCTAGTCCACTTTCCGCACTTCGCGGGTAGAGGTCGTTTTTTTTCAAAGACTTAGCCTCCCGAATCGGTACGAGATCTCGCCTCGGGAAAGCGAACAGCGGAAAGGCAGCGGAAAGGGGCACCCGAGTTTCCGCGGGTTCGCAAGACTGCCCTTGAGAGCGCTCAGGGCTTTGCCAGGAGCTCCCGGACGGCGGCCGTCATCGCCTCGACACCGGTCGTGATCGAAGGCTCCGGCGCGATCTTGAAGAACGGTGAATGGTGCGAGGGCACCCGCGGCCCGCCGGCGGCCTCGGCGTCGAGTACCTCCTGCGGGGTACCTCCGACCCAGAAATAGAGACCCGGAACGTGCTCCTCGGTCTGAACGAAGTAGGCGAAGTCCTCGGCGCCCATGCCGTCGCGCTGCTTGGTGAACAAGCGATCCTCACCGAGCTCGCGCGCGAAGGCCTTGCGGATGCGTGCAGCCAGAGCTTCGTCGTTGATCGTCGGCGGGGTCGACTCGCCGTTGAGCTCGACCACCGGCAAGAGGTCGTCGGGTAGACCCGCAGCGCGCCCCAGGCCCTCGGCGATCCGACGGATTCCCGTTAGCAGCTGTTCGCGGGTCTCCTGGCTGTCGGCCCGGACGGTGAGCTGGAGCTTGACCTCGCTGGGGATGATGTTGTGCTTGGTGCCGCCATGGATCGAACCGACGGTGACGACGCCGGGTTCCAAGGGGGAGAGCTCCCGGCTGACCAGCCCCTGGAGGGCCACCACCAGCTGCGCCGCCAAGTAGACGGGATCCTTCCCTTTATGCGGCGAGGCGCCATGGGCACCGATCCCGCGGACCGTGATGTCGACGCTGTCCGAAGACGAGGCGTTGAGTCCGCCTTCGACCCGCACCTTGCCGGCGGGCTCAGAGGCGGCGACATGGAAGGCCAGAGCATAGTCGGGTACACCGAAGCGGCGGAAGAGACCGTCCCCGAGCATCGCCTTGGCACCGCCGATGCGCTCCTCGGCGGGTTGCGCGACGAACATCACCGTGCCTGACCAGGAGCCTCGGTCCGCGGCCAGACGCCGCGCGGTACCGATGAGCGAGGTGATGTGGACGTCGTGCCCGCAGGCGTGCATCACGGGCACCTCATCGCCGGTGATGTCGACCTGGCGGGCCGTCGAGGCGTAGGGCAGACCGGAATCCTCCTCGAGCGGCAGACCGTCCATGTCCGCCCGGAGCATCACCGTCGGTCCTGCGCCGTTTTCGAGCACTCCGACGACGCCGGTGCCGCCGACGCCTTCGGTCACCCGGATTCCGAGGCTCCGAAGCTCCTGGGCGATGAGTGCCGCTGTGGCAGTCTCACGGAAGGAGAGCTCTGGGTGGCGATGGAAATGCTCGAAGAGCGGGGCTAGATAGCCCTGGTAGTCCTTCTCGATGGCTGCGTGCAGCGCCTCGTCGGCATAGGCCTGCGACGGTAGGGCGCAGCAACTCGAGACAGCGAGCACCGCCAGCCTTCTCCAGCTCATGTTCCGACCTCCGTGAGTTCGCTCGAGGATAGCCTGATCGCGGCCTTCTAGCCACCTGACGCTAGGCGCTTGGACAAGGGGGACCCGAGTTTCAACGCGACAGCGTGAAAGGGGGGACCCGAGTTTCGGCGAGCGGAGGTCAGGGGCAGGTGGCGAAGGCTGCGGTGTCCTGGATCGGCCTGAAAGGGGTTTGTAGAGGGTTGCGGTAGGTCTTGGGAGTACCGGTCGCGGTGTCGGTGACGGTGATCTCGACCTCGACGTTGGTCAGGCCACCGGCGAACACCCAGTAGTGACCGTTGATGCCGCAGCCGCGGAGCACCTTGATCACCATCTCGACGTTGTTGCGGTTGAAGAAGAAGTAGTAGCCAGTGTCCGAGGTCAGCTGGACCGCCTGTCCCTCGCCCTCCTGCCCCTGGGGAGTGCGGAAGTGGACCCTGACCTCGAAGCGATCGTCGTTGAGGGTCAGCGGCGAGGTCGCCGCCTTGACGGTTGTCACCTCGGGCGCGACGAGCCCCGCAGCTTCGGCGTCGCAGGTCGGGAAGGCCAGGGTGTCCTGGATGGGTCGGAACGGAGTCTGCTGAGGGTTGTCGTAGATTTGCACGGCGCCGGTCAGCCGGTCGGTGATCCTCATCCGCGTTTCGACATTGGTCAGCCCGCCAGCGAAGGCCCAGTAGTGACGGTTGATGCCGCAGGCGGTGAGGAGCTTGACCACCATCTCGACGTTGCTCGGATTGAAGAAGTGGAAATAGCCGGTGTCGGCGGTGAGCGGTACCGCCAGGCCCGGCCCAAAGTCGCCATTCGGGGTGTGCCAGTCGACGCCGAGCTTGAAGCGGTCGTCGTTCAAGCAGAGGAGCGGCCCGGTCGAGCACTCGGAGGCCGCCAGGCTGACGGCTGCCAGGAGGGTGCCGCCGTTTCGCAGCTCGGTGCGGCCCGGGCTGGACGTCTGGCGCAAGCCGCTCTTTGCGCCCAAAGTCTCGCTGCCCAGCTTCGCCGCCGAGCCGCTCCAGGCGAACGACAGGAACGACCGGGCCGGGGTGCCGGCCCGCGGTGGGGTCAGGTCCGGTGGTGTGGCCACCAGCAGCCCAGAGTTGGGCGCCGAGCCGAGGAGGACGTTGCCGCCCAGGCTCTTGTCGGTGGTCGAGCCGTCGCCGCGGCGGACGACGAGGTTGTTGAGCTCGCCGGCGGATTCTCCCGAAGCACGAACGAGGCGGTTGACATAGACGCGGGTGTCGAAGCCCGTCGGGCCGAAGCGGTTGTCGTCGTAGCGCACGGTGTTGTGGGGCCAGTCGTCGACATCGACGTCGAAGAGCGGGATGCCGACGTTGTGGGCAAAGATCGAGCCGCGGACGAAGCCGTCGACGTCGGCCTCGCGCTCGGCCTCTGAGGAGAATCCGGGGATGGCGAAGATGGCGGCGCCGCGACTTTCGACGATGTTGGTGGCACCGGCGGCGGAAAGGATGCGGTTGGCCGAGAACAGCGAGTCGGTGACCTCCAGCGTCGATCCGCCGACGAAGATGGCGCCGCCCCGATCGGCGACGTTGCCGGCGAAGCCGCTCCGCAGCATGTGGAGCGCGGACTCGCTGCTCGCTGAGATCCCGCCGCCTCCGCAGTTGTCGGTGGTGCAGCGCGAATCGATAACCAGCGAATCCTCGAGGCTGAGGTCGGTGAGCCGCAGGTTGAGGGCACCGCCAAAGCCGTCGGCGGGCAGCCCCAAGCCCTCCACGATGCAGCCGACGAAGGCGCTCCGCCGCACGACGACGCGGGCACGGTTGTCCGCCACGCTGCCATCCTGCGCCACGCCGCCGTCGCCAAAGCGGCGGTTGGTGTCTCCCACCGCCGTCAGGCAACCACCGTTCTGCGACGACGCCTCGAGACCGGCGGGGTCGCCCTGGACGAGGGTTCCCTCGAGCCGCAGGCTCGCGGGTCGGCGGTTGATGGCGCCGAAGTCGGTGGTGGCGTTGCTGAAGTCGGAGGAGACCAGGAAGATCGCGCCGCCGAAGGTCGAGGTGACATTGCGCGGCGTCGTGGTGTTGCCACGGAGGATCGAGTCGTAGATCTCCACCTGGGCGCGATAGGCGTCGATAGCGCCGCCGACCTCGGCGTCGTTGCCGATCAGCTCGGAGCGGTAGAGCCGCACCGTGGCATGGTCCTCGACGTGGATGGCACCGCCGGCGGTGGCGCCGGGGGGCACGCAACACGGGTCGTTGGCGGCGGCGTTGTCGGTGAAGACCGAGTCGATCACCTGGACCTCGGCGGCCGGGTTCGCCAGGGGCTCGCGCCACCCTCCAAACACATAGAGCGCACCGCCGACCCAACCGGCCCGGTTGCCGACAAAGCTCGACTCGACGATCCGTACCTTCGAATCGAAGACGTAGACCCCGCCGCCGGGTGCGGAAGCGAGGTGCCCCGGACCATTGGTGAAGTTGCCTTCGAGATGGCTGCCGTGGATCTCCGCGGTCGAGTTCTCGATGGTGAGTGCACCGCCCCGGTTGCGGGCGCTGTTCCCCACCAACTCGTTGTCGACGAGCACGACATCGGCGCCGTCGGCAACCACCAGCGCACCACCACCGGTGGTCGGCGCCTCGGAACGGTTGTCCTCGAAACGGCAGCCGGCGAAGGAGACGGCGGCCCCCACCACGCTCACGCCGCCGGCGATCTGCTCGCGATCCGAGAAGCCGCGGCGAAAGACGAGGTCCTTGAACACGACGCGGTTTCCGAGCGAGAGGGTGCTCGAGGTCACCTCGAAGAGGCTTCGGCTGCCGCCACCGTCGAGCACCACGGTCGCTCCCGCCGCGGCGCGGATCCTGAGGCTTGCCTGGGGGTTCCTCAGCCGGAAGCCGTTCGCCGGCGAAGCGTAGGTCCCCGCCGCCAGCTCGATGACACCGCCCCGCGTCCTTTGCTGATCGAGCGCCTGCTGCAACGTCGCCACGTCCTGCGGCACCCGCACCACCTGCTGGGCGCGCCCTTCGGAGGCGTTCAGAGCGACCAGTGTGGCGAAGACGGCGATCGATCGGAGAGCGGTGGTGCGCATGACATCCCCCTGGGGCAGACCCGAAGCCCGACATCCGGCAGAGCGGCTCGCTCGCCACGGTCCCTGATGAACTGCTGAAGAGAACCCGGCCCGCACTTCAGGGATTCCCCCTCGCGTTGACTTGCATCACGTGAGGGTCGAGGTCGGTACGCTATTCAAGACGCTTTACGGTGCAGTAGGATGACAGAATGCGAACTCCAAGACTCGATGAGGACATTCGACCGGTCACCGAATTCCGGGCCAGAGCCGCGGCGCTGATCGAACAGGTGCGACGGACCAAGAGGGCCCTGGTCCTCACCCAGCACGGCCAGAGCGCCGCCGTGTTGATCGACGTGGGCGAATACCAGCGCCTGCTCGACGAGCTGGAGTTGCTGCGGGACGTCCGAGTGGCGGAAGGCCAGCTCGCGGCAGGTCAAGGTGTATCCCAAGAGGAAGCCCGAGAGCGAGTCTTGAAGGCCCTTCGGCGTTGAAGGTGACCTGGTCGCCGCAGGCGATCGACAGGGTTCTCGAGATCTCCGAGTACATCGCCCTCGACAAGCCGGGTGCGGCTCTGAAGTGGGCGGAGAGCGTCTTCCAGGCGACGGAGCGGCTCGTGCTGTTTCCCGAGAGCGGCCGAATGGTGCCCGAGCTCGGTCGGCCGGAAGTGCGAGAGATTCTCCACGGCGGCTACCGGATCCTCTATCGACTCGACCCGGGTCAGGTCTCGGTCCTCACGGTCCGCAGCTCCCGCGAGTTGCTCGACTTGATCGAGTCGGAGCCCTGAGCCACCGGGTTTCCCCAGCGCAGCGAAACGCCACGAGAAAACGGCGGCGCCCCACGCGGGACGCCGCCGTTCGTGCTGGTGGGCGCGTTACGGCGCCCGGTCCGGCCTCAGGCTCGCCGGCGGCGGAGGTAGAGACCCGAGAGGGCGAGCAGGGCGATCAGGATCGTCATGCCGGTGGGGTCCAGGGTCGGGATCTCGAGCAGCGTCTGGCTGGCTCCGAAGGTGAGCTCGAGGTCGCCGGTGAGCGGGATGGGCTCGCCGTCGGTACCCAGGAGCTCGGCGGTGGCCGGCTGGAGCGGGTCGATGACCGTGATACGCCAGGTCCACAGCGGGTCGCCGGGACCGCCCGAGAGGATCATGAGCTCGACGTTGCTCGAGCCCGGGCCCAGGACCAGCTCTTCGATCCCCGAGCAGTCCTCGACCGTTCCTTCGGCGGAGGTCTCGTCCTGCGAGGTCACCGCGAAGACCGGTGCCGAGCCGTCGACACAGTCGTCGCACAGGTCGCCGATACCGTCGCCGTCACCATCCGACTGGCTCGGGTTGGGTGTCACCGGGCAGTTGTCGCAGACATCTCCGACCCCGTCGCTGTCCGCGTCGGCCTGATCGGGGTTGGGGGTCATGGCGCAGTTGTCACAGGCGTCGCCGACACCGTCGGAGTCGAGATCCGCCTGGTCGGGGTTCGCACTCATGGCGCAGTTGTCGCAGACGTCACCGAAGCCGTCGCTGTCGCCATCGGCCTGATCGGGGTTGGGGGTCATGGCGCAGTTGTCGCAGACGTCGCCAAAGCCGTCCGAATCGGCGTCGGCCTGGTCGGCGTTGGGCGTCGTCGGACAGTTGTCGACGTCGTCGGGGACCGAGTCAGCGTCGAAATCGGTCATCAGGAAGAGGGCGAAGCCGTCGTGGTCCGACGAGCGTAGCGCCGTCATGTCGTCGTCGATCAGCAGCTCGGGCGCCCCGGCGTTGCCGTGCCCGTATTCGAAGCCGCGGACGAAGGGATTCGCCACGGTGCTGGTCAGGGCGTGGTCGAGGACCTGGCCGTTGCCGTCGAAGTTGAAGGAGTGCTGCTCACCCATCGGCAGCGACAGCACCTGGTTGGTGAGGTCCGGGTCGACATAGTCGTTGGGATCCATCACCAGGTCGTCGGCGTCGACGAAGCTGCCTCTCATCCGGCCGACCACGTCGACATAGCCGTCGCTGAACTGGTAAGCGTTCAAGTCACCGATCACCACCAGCGGGATCGTCGGGTTGGTCGTCTGGAAGGTCTGGATCTTCTGGGCGATCGAGTTGGCCTGCTCGAGGCGCTTCTGGCGTACGCGCGGCCCGCTGGTGGCATCGTCGATGCCACTCAGCGAGCGGGTGTGGTTGACCATCACCGCCAGCGGAAAGTCCGCCCCGTTGCCCTGGTACCGGCCCTCGAGGAGCAGCGGCGGCCGGTCGTGGAGCAGCGAGCCGTCGACGCTCAGCGTCTCGGTGGCACCCAGCTGGGTCACCGAGTCGACGGCGATGTCGTCGCGCACCAGGAAGCCGACGTCGATGGTGCCGATGTCGTTGCCCTCGACCAGGTAGGCCGTGTAGACCACCATCGGATCGGCGGTGGCGATGTCCGCGGCCAGGTCCTGGAGCACGCCGAGCTTCTCGACCTCCTCGACACCCAGGATCTCGGGGGCGTCGAGGACCTCGAGGATGTAGCGCACGAACTTGTCGCGCCGCACCTGGTACTCGGCGGTCGAGACGACGGTGTCGTCACGGGAGCCGTCCGCCGGGTCGTCGACGTCGTCGAAGAAGCGGAACATGTTGAGGTTGCCGATGGTGATCTCACCGGGCATCCGCGCCCGCACCGGGGTGGGCAGCGGCGCGTCGGTGATCGACAGGCTGGTGGGGAAGAGCTCGTAACCACCGAACTCGAAACCCAGGGGGCCCGTGGCGTCGAAGGTCGAGCCTTCGTTGATCAGGAGCCCGGCGTTGGCGGGCAGCAGCTTGTCGGCGTCGAGCTCGAAGACCTCGGGGTTGCCGTCCCACACGGGGAGCGATGGCATTCCCGGGTATTCGAGACCGGGCTCGCGCAGGCAGGGGCCGGCGGCGCTGACGAAGACCTCCGCCACCGGGTCGCTGCCAAAGGTCTGGTTGCCCGAGCACACCGTGCCGCCGGTGACCTGGACGAGCATCGACTCGTAGCACTCGTACTCGATCGAGCAGCTGGGGGTCGTCGGGTCCGTCGACGGCGTTGTGGCGTCGAAGGTCTCTACCGTGGGGTCGATTCCGGGGCCCCGCACCTGGTAGCGCGCCGGCGCCGCCGCCGGGCGCATGCCGAGGTCGCGCATCAGGAGCTCGGTCTCGGCGGGTGCGAGGTCGGCGAAGACCTCCGGCGACATGGGGCGGCCGAAGGGGTTGACGACGACGATGGGCGAGCCGCTGAGCTCGGTGAACTCGAAGAACTCCTGCACCAGCCCGATGACGTCGACGCTGTCGCCGACGGCGACCGCCGGCGGTGTGCCGGTGAATACGAAGACGGCGTTCGAGGTGTCGACGTTGCCGTCGTCGCGGGCGTTCGGCGTCTGGATGAAGAAGCCGTCCGGGGCCACCGCGGTGACCACGTTGGCCAAGGTCTCGACCTGCTGCCCGACATAGGGCGAGGCGAGACCCGAGCCCTGGATCTCGAAGATCTCGAGGGTGGCGGCGATACACAGGTTGGTACCGCCGGCGGTGGGCGTTCCCGCGACGTAGGTGGTGGTGTTGCGCGCCCCGCCGTCGCCGTTGGGACAGCGGCCGATGGATTCGGTGGCGCCCGCGCCGTTGGCGTTCTCGTCAACCTGCGGCTCGCCGGCGTTGAGCAGGACGAGGAGCCCCGCGTCGTCGGCGTCGGAGGTGTCGTAGACCAGCGCGTCGACCAGGCCGGAGGTGGTCACCGCTGTGCCAGTGGGGAAGTCGGTGCCGTTGCCGACGTAGAGCGCCACGGCGTCGGCGCCGTTCTGCAGCGTGTTGTCCGCGAAGGTGATGGCCGCCGAGCCGATGGCGCTGTTGCCGAGGACGAAGAAGCCGTTGGCGTCGGTCGAGAAGCCGTCGAGGTCGATGGCGCCCGAGAAGCCACCGAGGCCGTAGCTGGTGTCGCTCGAACCGTTGTAGACCACCAGCACCAGGCCGTCGAGGGGCGTGTTGCCGACGCCGCCGTCGAAGAGCTCGATGAACTCGCCGGTGTCGGTCGAGGTCTGGTCCGAATCGATCTCGTTGATCAGCACGAAGGTTGCCGGCGGGGTGACGCAGTTGGGCGAGCCCGGCGTCGGCTCGAAGCTGGTGTAGCCCGTGGTGTCGCGGGGACCTCCCTGACCGTCGGGGCAGCGCTGCATCGACTCGATGTCCTTGGCGCCGGTGGCGTTCTCGTTGATCTGGCCGCCGGCGACGAGGAGCGGCAGGAGCCCTGGGTCGTCGGCATCGTCGGTGTCATAGACCAACGCGTCGATCAAGTTGGTGGTGGTCAGCGCGGTGCCCGAGGGGAAGTCGCTGCCGTCGCCGGCGTAGAGGGCCACGGCGTCGGCGCCGTTCTGGAGCGTGTTGCCCGAGAAGATGATGCTCGCACCGGGCACGCCGGCATTGCCGAGGACGAAGAAGCCGTTGGCGTCGGTGGAGAAGCCGTCGAGGTCGATGGCGCTCGAGAAGCCGCCGAGGTTGTAGGTGGTGTCGACCGAACCGTTGTAGGTCACGAGCACGAGGCCGTCGAGGGGCGTGTTGCCGACCCCGCCGTCGTAGAGCTCGATGAACTCGGCGGCGTCGGTGCCGGTCTGGTCCGAGTCGACCTCGTTGATCACCAGCGTCATCGCCGGACCCGGGCAGGTGTTGGCCGCCTTGGGGCTCGGCGCCGCTTCGATATAGCTCGAGGTGTTGAGCGCGCCGCCGCCGCCGTTGGGACAGCGCTGCATCGACTCGGTCACGCCATTGCCGTTGGCGTTCTCATCGACCTGGGGCTCGCCGGCGTTGAGCAGGACGAGCAGCCCCGCGTCGTCGGCGTCGGACGTGTCGTAGACCAACGCGTCGATCAGGTTGCTGGTGGTCACCGCGGTGCCGGTGGGGAAGTCGGTGCCGTCACCGACGTAGAGCGCCACCGCGTCGGCGCCGTTCTGGAGCGTGTTGTCCGAGAAGGTGATGCTCGCACCGGGCACGCCGGC